>JAEZDQ010000178.1 GCA_023433225.1 Bacteroidota bacterium
GCCCATGATGTATATGGACGATGCAATTCGGGCAACCATGGAACTGATGCAAGCGGATGCGGATAAATTAACTGTGAGAACTTCTTACAATTTACATGCTTTGAGTTTCACGCCAAAAGAAATTGCGGAAGACATCCAAAAACATATTCCGGATTTTGAAATCACTTACAAACCCGATTTCCGTCAGCAGATTGCAGATTCTTGGCCGGGAAGCATTGATGATTCGGTGGCTCAAAAGGATTGGAATTGGAAACCGAAATTTAATTTATCGGGGATGACGGATGCAATGCTGAGCAATCTCAAAGAAAAATTAGGAAAATAAGTCAGAATGTGTTCCGGTTCTGATCAAGGAAATCAGCCGGATTTCGTCTTCTTGTTCCCAAATCAACAACCAGTCGGGTTGAATATGACATTCCCAAAGACCATTGTATTTTCCTTTTAGTTTATGAGGTTTTAAATTTTACGGAAGTTTACCTTCATTTGCCAGCAATAAAACTACTTCATCAAATTTTGACTCATCTAAGCCTCTTTTGAGACAAAGTTTTAAATCTTTTTGGAATTTGCGAGTAGCTTTTACTGTGAACATTTAAACCTTTAGTTTGTTTAATAAGTGCTGCACATTTTTTGCGCAAATCATATTTTTACCTTCACGGGCATCCCGTATTGCTTTTTCTGTTTCTTCGTTGTAGCGATCAGGTTCTTCTTTGAATTCGACAAAAGGAAAAGTCTTGAGCATTTCGATTAACGCTTTGGCTTGTTTACTGTTTTCTTTTATTCTGATTGTGATCATAGTGTAAAATTACAAATTTTGAAAGCAAATCACAACGAAACCTTTAACTTTGGGGAAAGTTTCAAATGAACTCCAAAATCCAAACTTTTTTAAATTCTCACTACGGACCAACCGCCATTGATTCATTGGAATTATTGGCGCAAAGCGGTTCCTCCCGGAAATATTATCGTTTCAAATCGGAAGGGAAAACGTTGATTTTGACTGAAAGTAAAAACATTGAAGAAAATAAAACATTTATCTATTTCACTACGCATTTTTTGAAAGTGATGAACAACCTTCCCAAAATTGATAAGATTTCGGAGGATTTTTCGCTTTATACTCAATCCGATTTGGGAAATCAATCTTTGATGAATCTTTTGGAAACCGAAAAATCTCAAGCCAAAGAAATGTTTAGAAAATCTGTGAAGCATTTAGCGAAACTGCAGGTTTTGGGCGATGAAAATCTGGATTATTCCAAAGCTTTCAGTTATCCGAAATTCAATTATCTGATGGTTTTAAGGGATTTGTTTTCGTTTAAAAATTATTTCCTGAATTTATCGGGAGTTGAATTCAATCAAGGAAGATTGTTGGCAGATTTTGAGCGGTTTGCATTGGATTTTGAAAAGCTTCCAAATCAGTATTTTGTTTATCGGGATTTTCAGTCGAGGAACATAATGGTGCATGAAAACGAGCCGTTTTTTATTGATTATCAGGGCGGAATGAAAGGCCCGGTTCAATACGATTTGGTTTCTTTGCTTTGGCAGGCAAAAGCCAATTTGTCGGACGAATGGAAATCCGAATTTTATGAAATGTATGTTAAAGAATTCATTGATTTGACGCAAAAAGATTTGGATGGATTTGAATTTAAAAAAGGATATGATTTCTGTTTGATTGAACGGCTTTTACAGGTTTTGGGAACTTATGGATTTAGGGGAATTTATGAACGAAAACCGCATTTTCTGAACAGTATTGAATTCGCATTAAAAAATTTGAATGAAATTAAAAGTTTGGCTTTGCTGGAAAATTATCCGGAAATGAAAAGAGTAATTGAAGAATTGGCAAAGCCGGAAACATTTATAAAAATTAAAAATAGAATGGATGAAGGAGAAATTGACGGTTACCATTAGAAGTTTATCGTACAAAAAAGGAATTCCCGAAGACCAGTCTGGCAATGGCGGCGGTTTTGTTTTTGACTGTCGCGGCATACTCAATCCGGGCAGAATTAAGGAATATAAAACGATTACGGGACGTGACAAATCGGTGATCGAATACCTAGAAGCCCAAACCAAAATTTCTGATTTTCTCAGTGCAGCTTTTACGATGGTCGATATTTCTATCGAAGATTATTTGGCGCGTGGTTTTTCCAATTTGGAAATCAATTTTGGTTGTACGGGCGGACAACATCGTTCTGTTTATTCGGCTGATGCGATGGCGAAACATATTTCGGAGAAATTTCCGGAGGTGGAGGTTGTAGTAAAACACGTGGAGCAAGAAGCGAAAAATTGGATTAACGAAGAGTATTGAATAAGGATGGAAGATGGAAGCCGGAGGATGGAAGAAAAATTAAATGAAATATGAGTTTTAAATTTGAGAAAATAATTGTTTGGCAGTGGGCAATGGAGTTTGGAGAAATTATTTTTCTTTTGGCGAGAAAGTTCCCTGAGGAAGAAAAATTTAATCTTACATCTCAAATATGTCGGGCGGTTGATTCTATCGCTTTAAATATTGCTGAAGGTTCAATTTTACAATCCAAACTTGAGTTTCAAAAATTTCTTGGTTATTCGATTCGGTCTTTGGCAGAAGTTGTAACCTGTTTATACAAAGCGAAAAACAGAAAATATATAAGTGAAACTGAATTTGATTTTCAATATAAATTCGCATTTGACTTAATGAATTCATTAATTGCATTTAGAAATAAATTATAATGAAAACCTCCATCCCCCATCCTCCAACCTCCCTCGCGAAAGCCATGCTTTTCGCCGCAGGCCTCGGAACGCGTCTCAAACCTTTCACTGACAATCACCCCAAAGCTTTGGCGGTGGTAAACGGAAAAACTTTATTGGAGCGCAATATCGAATACCTGAAATCGTACGGAATCAGTGATTTTGTGATCAATGTGCATCATTTTGCGGATCAGATTGTGGATTTTTTGGAGAAGAATGAAAATTTCGGAGTGAATATTCAGATTTCAGATGAATCGGATGAGGTTTTGGAAACCGGAGGTGGATTGGTAAAGGCAAAAGATTTACTCGGGAATCAACCTTTTTTGGTCATGAATGTGGATATTCTGACCGATTTGGACATCAATCAATTGATTGATTTTCATTTTAAACACAGGCCTTTGGTTACACTGGCGGTTTCGAACCGCAAAAGTTCGCGCAAACTTTTATTTGAAAACGATATGTGGTTGAAAGGCTGGAAAAACCTTTCGACAGCTGAGGAAATATTGGAATCCGATCAGGAATTAAAAGAGTTGGCATTCAGCGGCATTCATATCATTGAGCCGGAATTGTTTGACTTGCTTCCGTCCGGGGGAAAATTTTCCATCATGACGAGTTATATGGAACTGATG
>JAEZDQ010000205.1 GCA_023433225.1 Bacteroidota bacterium
ACGCAATTCAACAATACCGAAGATTTGGCAAACTATCCGAGAACCGAAGAAGCAGATGCCGCATTGTTGAAAAAATCCGGTTGCGATGCGGTATTTTGTCCTACCGCCGAAGCGATTTATCCCCAAGGTGAACGATCCGAAAAGTTTAATTTTAATGGGCTGGACATTCAAATGGAAGGGAAATTCAGACCCGGCCATTTTGATGGGGTTGCCACAGTGGTCAAACGGTTTTTAGAAATCATCCAACCTCACCGGGCTTATTTCGGTGAAAAGGATTTCCAACAGTTGCGGGTCATCCAAGAATTGGTTAAACATGCTGATTTGGCCGTTGAAATTGTTCCCGAGCCTATCCTGAGGGAGCCGGACGGCTTGGCGATGAGTTCCAGGAATATGCGGCTGACACCCGAAATGCGACAGGAATCAGTAAAAATTTACCAAATCCTTCAAAAAGCAAAATCGTATTTAACCCGACACGACATTGCTGAAACCAAAATATTTGTGAAGGAATTATTCCAACAGACCCAATTGGATTTGGAATATTTTGAAATCACCGATGAAAAGAACCTGCAACCTGTATTGGATAAAAACAATTCCCAAAAGTTGCGTGCCTTTGTTGCCGCTTTCGCAGGCGGAGTTCGGCTCATCGACAATATCTCGTTAAATTAAAGTCCGTTTTCCTGAAATCTGCGTAACTTTGCACCCGATATGATGATAGAAATTGTACGCTCCAAATTGCACCGCGTAAAAGTAACAGGTGCCGAACTGAATTACATAGGCAGCATAACCATTGATGAAGACCTCATTGAAGCCGCTAATTTAGTGGTGGGCGAAAAAGTCCACATCGTCAACATCCAAAACGGCGAAAGGTTCGAAACCTATATCATCGAAGGTAAAAGAGGTTCCGGTGAAGTTACGCTCAACGGACCGGCCGCCCGAAAAGTCCAAGTCGGCGATACCATCATTGTAATCGCTTACGGGCTGGTCGATATAGCAGATGCAAAAAAACACAAACCTACCATTGTTTTTCCAAATGAAGAAACCAATCGATTGGACTAAACAATGAAAGCGCGAACCGGTCAAATTCTCTTTAGCCTTGGTGCTGTATCCTTGGCTGGATTGTTCATCTGGCTCACTCTGAAAGAAACCGATTTTGAAGCACTTCGGAAAGCCGCGAAGCAAGCCAATTATTTTTGGTTTTTGGCTTCGATGGCATTGAGCATTTTCTCTTACTGGCTCAGAGCTGCACGCTGGAAATTGTTGTTGGAGCCCGTCGGCCATCCGATGAAAATATCCAGTGGGTTTTGGGCGATTTCTTTCGCCTATTTCATGAACCTAACCATTCCCAGGAGTGGCGAAGTGGCCCGTGCGACTTCACTCTATAAAATGGAAAAAGTGCCGGTGGACAAGTCACTCGGGACCATCGTTTTGGAACGGGTAATCGATGTTTTATTCTTGTGTTTCTTTTTTCTACTTACACTCATCTTCAACTCCCACACCCTGTTTTCTTTTTTTTCTATGAGTGAAAAACCCTCTTTGGGGAGTTTCCTCATCGCATTCGGGGTATTGGCTTTACTGGTGTTTTTGTTTTTCTTAATGCGAAAAAGCATCCGAAATTTAAAACTCTACCAACAAGGATTGCGGTTCCTGGAAGGAATTTGGATTGGTTTCAAATCGATTTTAAAGTTAGAAAAAAGAGCCTTGTTCGTCGCTTATTCCATGAGCATCTGGCTTTGTTATTTTCTAATGACTTATTTGGTTCTTTTTGCTTTTCCGGACACCAAAGGGTTCGGGTTGGCGGAAGGCTTTTTCCTGATTGTCTCCGGTGCTTTGGGGATGATTTTGCCGGCGGTCGGCGGGTTGGGTTATCCGTATGTGATGAGCATGGCATTTGCGGCAATTTATATTGCGAGCGGACAAACAGCGGACGCAGGCCGGGCAGTGGGCAACTATTTCGGTCTGATGCTTTATTTCGCACAAGTAATTTCGATTTTGGTTTTTGGCCTGATTTCCATATTGTATATTTTTAAAACCAAGAAAAAGGCTTAATTTTGATGTTAAGCATTTCGAATGTCCAAAACCAAAACATCGTTTTTCTGTCAAAATTGCGGCACCCAAACCATCCAATGGATGGGCCAATGCAAAGCATGCGGTGAATGGAACACCATCGTAGAAGAAATCATTGACAAAGGCGAAGATAAAAAACCATGGAAAACATCTACGGACAGAGCCACGCCTGGATTGCAGAACATCAAAGACGTTTCAGAAACCGGTGAAACCCGCATCGACACTTTGAATGAAGAGCTCAATCGCGTTTTGGGTGGCGGCATCGTAAACGGTTCAGTCGTCTTGGTGGGCGGTGAGCCCGGAATCGGGAAATCCACACTGATGCTGCAGGTCGCACTTCATTTGGCCAATGTAAAAGTCCTTTATGTTTCCGGTGAAGAATCCGCTTCCCAAATTAAATTAAGGGCCGAACGAATCGGTATTCAGTCCGACCAATGCTTTGTTCTGACCGAGACAAATACCCAAAAAATATTCCGTCATATACAGGAAATCCAGCCGCAGCTTATTGTAATTGACTCCGTACAGACTTTGCATACACAGTATGTAGAAAGTTCGCCGGGCAGCATTTCGCAAATCCGGGAGTGCACTTCTGAATTGATTAAATTTGCCAAAGAAACCAACGTACCGGTGGTGCTAATTGGCCACATCACCAAAGAAGGGGTGATTGCAGGCCCTAAAATTCTGGAACACATGGTCGATGTGGTTTTACAGTTCGAAGGCGACCGCAACCACATTTACCGTTTGCTCCGTTCACAGAAAAACCGATTCGGTTCCACAGCGGAACTGGGGATTTACGAAATGCTGGGAAGCGGTTTGCGTGAAGTCAAAAACCCTTCGGAAGTTTTGATTTCCAAAAAAGATGAACCGCTCAGCGGAAACGCTATTGCCGCGACTTTAGAAGGCATCCGCCCGATGTTGATTGAAATTCAGGCATTGGTAAGTTCCGCAGTATATGGTACACCGCAGCGTTCTGCCACCGGATTCGATGCCAAAAGGCTCAATATGCTCTTGGCCGTTTTGGAAAAACGAGCCGGTTTCCAACTCGCATCAAAAGACGTTTTCCTGAATATCACTGGCGGAATCCGTGTAGATGACCCGGCGATTGATTTGGCTGTGATTTGCGCCATTCTTTCTTCCAATATGGATGTGGCCTTGCCGGATAATTGTTGTTTCGCGGGTGAAGTAGGCTTGAGCGGAGAAATCCGGGCGGTAAACCGGGCAGAACAGCGAATTATGGAGGCCGAAAAGTTGGGTTATGACGTAATTTTCATTTCGAAATACAATAAAATAAAAACCAGCGATTACCAAATCCGCGTGGAAACCATTGCCAAAGTAGGTGAATTGGTTAAAATTTTATTTTAAATTTATTTGATTGGTTACCAATGTTTTTTGTTTAATTTAAATCTAAATCCACATGAGATTCCATACCCGGAAATGGGTCAAACCACAAGATTTGAATGCCAATAAAACTTTGTTCGGCGGGACTTTATTGGCTTGGATAGACGAAGAAGCCGCGCTTTATTCCATCGTCCAGTTGGAAAATCCGCATATTGTGACCAAATTTATTTCGGAAATTAATTTCATGAGCTCCGCAAAAGAAGGCGATGTGGTGGAGATCGGGATAGACGTGGTAAAGTTCGGCAAATCTTCCCTCGTCCTGAAATGCGCTGTCAGAAACATGATGACGCATGAGACCATCATAACCGTTGACAATATCACCATGGTCAACCTCGATGAAAATGGCAAACCCAAACCACACGGGAAAACGGAAATCGAATTTGTCAAAAACCGATTGGGGAAGCTGTGAGGGGTTATTTGTTTTTGTACAACACCGGATTGAGCTCCTCGTCATTGTACATTTTCATTTGTTTGTAAACCTTCATGTATTTACTGCCGGACGCAATATCTTCCAGCAATTCTTCAATCGCAGTCGATAAATCACGGTGTTGTTCCAGTAAAATATTGAGTTTATTTTGACACTGGATTTTATGCTGTTCCGAAGCATCGGTGCGGTTGGCTTCTTCCTGCATATGGTAAACTTTTAACGAAAGGATGGAATAACGGTCAATGGCCCAAGCCGGGCTTTCGGTGTTGATTTTGGCATTTTCCGATACTTCAACATCCGCATATTTTTGTAAAAACCAAGCATCAATGTACTCCACCATATCGGTTCTTTCCTGATTTGATTTGTCAATCCAACGTTTGAGTTTCAATGCTTCAACCGGATTGATTTCAGGGTCGCGGATGATGTCTTCCAAATGCCATTGTACCGTATCAATCCAGTTTTTTTTGTAAAGCAAATGTTCAATCAATTGCGATTCTTCATAAGGATTTTCAATGGTTTTGTGGATGTCATTGAATTGATGGTAATCGCTTATGCTCCGGTTGAATATAGTCCAGGCTTTTTGGGTGAAATTCATTATTTGAGAATTGATGATTGGGAATCGGTCCCAGAATTATTGGGGATTTTCTGTTTTATTGCTTTCGGGTGCTTTTTTGTCTTCTTCCTTGGTGGCGTCTTTGAATTCTTTGATTCCGGAACCCAAACCTCTCATTAATTCAGGGATTTTTTTGGCTCCAAACAACAAAATAACCACCAAAACGATCAAGACGATTTCCCGGGTTCCGATAGCGCTGAAAATATATGCTAAATTCATTTTGACAATTTTAGGCAAAGTTACACTAAATTTAGTTTCCGCCCAGCCACATTTCCGGATTTTGTTTGACGGTACCGCTGCGCACTTGGAAGTTCAGGATGGTATTGCCCATTTCATCGGTATAAATCCTTCCCAAATCCTGTCCCCTTTTGACATTGTCGCCTTTTTTTACCGAAACAAATGAGAGGTTATTGTAAACCGTAAAATAAGTTCCGTGCCGTAACAAAACCGTTCTGTTCCCGCCCGGGATTGAAATGACCTGGGTGACTTCTCCGTCAAAAACGGCCAATGCTTGGCTTCCTTTATTGGTCGCGATGTCCACCCCGTCGTTATAGACCTCAATGTTGAGCAGCGGATGTTTACCCGGCCCGAAATGCCCTACAATGGAACCTCTGCTCACCGGCCAAGGGAGTTTCCCACGGTTATTGGAAAAGTCAGCGGAAAGGGTGGCGGTATTGCTACGGTCGGCATACGTAGGCTGGGGAGCCGGGTCTGGTTTGGGGTTTTCAACGGGTTTCGGGGTTTCTACCGGTTTGACAACGACTTCTTCCACCGGCTTGTTGGCGAGTTCGGCTTCGCGCTCGGCGCGTTCTTGTGCGAGGCGTTGTTCTTCTTCGGCGTCTTCAAATTTTTGCACTTCAATCCGGGCGGTAGATGCAAACTGGCCTTGCGGGAAATTGTTTAAATAAGTCTGGTAGGCAACTTTGCTGTGTGCGCTTCTGGCCGTTTGCCAGCCGCGGTTGTCGGCTTCCAGTTGCTGGATATTCTTTTGGGCCGCTTTGGAGTATTCACCGTTGGGCCATGTATTCAAATATGTTTGAAAGGAAGCTATCGTATTGGTTTTGGCCGCAGTTTCCCAATCCTTTTTGTCTTTTTCGGCACGGATTCTGGCCAAGCGGATTTCTTCTTCGATTATGCTTTTGATTTCCGCATCTATGGCTCTTTGTTCCCGCTGTTTATTGGCAATTTGCTCTGCGATGGCACCCGCGTTTTTCTTGTATTCCGCGATGACTTTTTGTTTTTCCCCTTTTTCGACTTCGAGCTCGTCAATGACTATGGATTGCTGTGCAAGCAAAGTTTCTTTCTCTTTTTTGGAAGCCTCTCGCGCCGCTTTTTCTTTTCCAATTTGTTTGGTTTTGGCCAAAATTTCATCGGCTTTACCCAATTGGTATTCCGAATACCTTTGAAGGTATTTGATTCGCCTGTAAGCTTGTGCCAAACTTTGAGACGAAAGAACAAACAGCAATTTGTTTTCTACCGATTTGTTCTTGTACGCTTTGACAAGTATTTCCTTGTATTCCTTTCGGAGTTCCACCAACTCCCGGCTGAGTTTGTTGATTTCCAGTTGGGTGAGGTAAATTTCGTCTTCGATAAACCTTTTTTCTTTGGTCAAGCCATTCACCAATTTGGTTTGGGCACTGATTTTTTTATCCAGATTTTGAATATACAGCAAAGAGGTTTTGGATTCACTTTGGTTTCTTTGCAAATCTTTGTTCAAACCTGATATTTCTTTCTTGAGGGAAGAATTTTGTTGTTGGAGTTTTTCCTTTTGGATTTTGAGTTCCTCTTCGGTAATCTGGCCATTCGCCCAACCGGCGAGCAGGGTGAAAAGGATGCAAAAAATCAAATGTTTTTTCATTTCAAAATAGCATTTGGTTTATATCCTGAGGGGATTTCAAAAGGCGTGTTGATTTGTTCGAATGTAAAATTATTGTATTCCAACTCTACTTTTTGCGTTTTCTTGTCTTTTACGATAATTTTAACGTTTTTTGGGAAAACCTCTTTGCCTACCTTTATCCAATTGGAATAGCTCACCGATAATTCCATTCCCGAATGTGGGTCTATTAATAGGGCTTCGCGCAAATAAAAATCTGCCCCAAACGTATAGGTCTGGATGTATTTCCCCGGTTTAGGATTGTTCTTCAAAACGGCGTTTTCCTTGTAATTCAAAACATATTGGTTTTGGATGATTTCAGTTTGGAAGTCCGCTGGTTTTATTTCAACGAAAACCCTTCCTAACAAAAGGTTCTGAAGTTTGTCGTAATCGATGAAATCCACTTTCAACAATCGGTTGAAATAAGTAAAATCACCGTCAATATATGTCCGCTCGATTTTTTCATAAGCCTTGAAACCTTTTGGGGTAATCTCCGCACGGGCACCGTTGATGCCAAATTTGGACACATTGACCCATATTTTTTTACCGTTGAAAATATAAATCCTTCCGTTAAAACTGGTGGAAACATCGTCGATATCCGTATTGATTTTAGACTGAATGTTTAAATGCGTGAAAGTCGGCTTCTGCGCAAAAGCCTTTTGGATGATGGCTGCGGTTTTCATATCGACCGCCTCGGTTGTTGTGACCTTTGCGGATTTGCAAGAAGCAAAAAACAACCCAAAGAGCAGGATGAAGGAAGGGATTAGATGGAAGCGGTAAGGGTTCAATTAATCTTTATTTTTAAAATCCAACACAGAATAATCACCCAAACTGATGTTTCTGGAAACGCCGTAATATTCGGCATTGTTTCCAATCATGGAGCCGGTAAGGTTGCCATGATCGATGACGCACTTTTCCTGAATCAAACTATTGTCGATGTTGCTGTTGACAACTTTTGTGGCATTGCCCAGCGAAACAAAAGGCCCGATTTTGGAGTTTTCAATGACTACATTCTCGCCGATAAAGCAGGGAGGGATGATCAGGGAATTGGAAATTTTCGCCGATTCGGGAATCTTTTCAAATTCTTCTTTTTCAAAACCTAAAATTTTTCCGTTGGTTTCAACCGTTACGGCCTTGTTGCCGCAGTCCATCCATTCGTCCACAGGGCCGAGCGTGAACCTTTTTCCTTTGGCGCGCATATTTTCCAGTGCGTCGGTCAATTGGTATTCGCCCCCGTTTCCTTTGACATCGTTTTCCATGATATAGCGGATTTCTTCGCGCAAATTCCCGCCGTCCTTAAAGAAATAAATCCCGATGATAGCCAGGTCTGAGACAAACTCTTTCGGCTTTTCTACAAAATCTTCAATAACCCCTTGGGCATCGAGCTTCACTACGCCAAACGCGCTCGGGTTTTCTACTTTTTTGACCCAAACCACTCCGTCGGAGTCCATATCCAAATGAAAATCTGCGCGGAACAAGGTGTCTGCAAACGCAACCACGACCGGCCCGGATAGGGATTCTTCCGCCATCCAAATCGCATGTGCAGTCCCCAAAGGTTCGTCTTGTTTGTAAATTTTCCCTTTGGCGCCTAATTTTTCAGCAATGCCCAGAAGCTGGCTTTCTACTTCAGCCCCGAAATCACCTATGATGAAAGCGATTTCCTTCACTTTTTCATCCGAAAGTTTGGTTATGTCTTCTGCCAACCTTTGTACGATGGGTTTCCCTCCAATCGGAATCAAAGGTTTGGGAAGGGTCAAAGTATGAGGTCTTAGTCGAGAGCCGCGGCCGGCCATAGGGATAATGATTTTCATGTTTGGTTTTTAGATTTTAAGTTTAATATGATTCGGGTTAATTGTCTAGTATTTACTATTTTTATTTCTAACCTTTATTTTTATTCAAGCTAATTTTTCTAGTAAAAAATTTAGGGTTTGTTATGTTATGTTTTGTTTCCTTCCTAATTCTAAACTGGATTTTTCAATAAAAATTGCGATGGCAATATAAATCAA
This sequence comes from Bacteroidota bacterium, assembly GCA_023433225.1. Lineage (GTDB taxonomy): Bacteria > Bacteroidota > Bacteroidia > Flavobacteriales > Weeksellaceae > Moheibacter. The sequence continues at coordinate 8,382 of JAEZDQ010000205.1, forward strand.
TAGCATAAAATTACCAATGATTAAGCTAGAATTAAACAAATAATAATTCGCGAGTGCCAATCCGATGCTCAAAACCACGTACAATCCGATTTTTCGGGTTTTATAAGGTATCCGGTAATATTTCTGTCCCCAAAAATAAGAAACCACCATCATGGTTCCATAGGCCAAAAGCGTCGCCCATGCAGATGCCATGAAACCGATAATAGGTATGAAAATAACATTAAACGCAATGGTCAAGCCTGCGCCAATCCAAGAAATAATGGTTCCTACATAGGTTTTGTCGGTTACTTTGTACCAAGTGGAAAGGTTATAATAAATCCCGAAAAAGAAATTGGCGATGGCCACGATGGGTACGATTTGCAGGGCTATCCAATAATCTTCGTCACGGATGAGGAGTTTTTTAATCCAATCCAGATTGGCCATCAATGCAACGACTGCCATGCCACAAAAAATCACGAAATAAAGCATCACATCGGCATAGGTTTTCCGGGCATCCGATTCCATGGCTTTCTTAAAGAAAAAAGGTTCGATGCCCATTCGGTATGCCGTAACCATCAGAATCATCAAAGTAGCGATTTTGTAACAACCGGCGTAAGCTCCCGCTTCGGCCTCGTCGATCATATCCCGCAAAAGCAAATTGTCCAGATTTTCATTCGTTACAAAAGCCAAACCGGCCAGCATAACGGGATAAGCGTAATGAAACATTCTTTTGAACAATGTCCAATCAAAATAAAAACGTACTTTCTTAATGATGGGAAAAAGCAGAACAATGCCCGAAAATGCCGCAATTACATTGGCGAAAAAAGGAAAAGAAACTTTTTCAATCAGCCCTATATTTTCCAGAAAACTCGGAGGAATGACAAAGAAGAACAGTAAAATCAAAACCGTTTGAAAAACACCCTGAAATACTTTTATGGCGGAATATTTTATGGGTTTATTCATAAACCTCAGGTAAGCGAATGGTACCATGCAAACCGCGTCAAAAAAAGCAATCCACGCAAACCAAGTCAGGTATTCCGGATGGTCTTGGTAATCGAAAACCGCTGCCAGCGGCATTTGAAGGATGTGCATTCCCGCCAAAAACGCTGCCGCATTGATAAACACAATCCAAAATGAAGTGTGGAATACCTTGGCCGACAAATTTTTATCGGCTGAAAAACGGAAATAAGCCGTTTCAAACCCAAAGGTCAAAACGATGTTAACAAAGGCCACAAGCGAATACAATTGGGCGAATTTGGAAAATTCCGCCGCATCGATTTGGCCGGTGTACAAGGGCATCAAAGCAAAATTAATCAGCCTCGGCAGAATGGCTCCGATACCATAAATGACTGTTTCACTTAAAAGCTTTTTGTACAAGGTTTATCTATTATCGACCCACAAAATTCCGCTTTCTTTTTGAATTGGAAAAATGAATTTTCGTTTCAGAGCCAACTTCGATAAATTCAGGAACTTTGTCCAACTGCGATGTTTTCATTAATTTTGAAGCGTTAAAAAAGCAAAAAATCATCATGTCAAAACCAAAAGTCGGTTTAATCGGCGGAGGAAGCTGGGCAACGGCCATCGCCAAAATGCTTTGTAAAAACCATGATAAAATCAATTGGTGGGTGCGGGATGAAAACCTGATAACCGCTCTGCAAAAGCACAAGCATAATCCCAATTACCTGAGTGCCGTAGAGTTTAATCCGGAACAATTGAATTTGACTACCGACATCAACGAACTGGTTTCCAACTCCGATTGGGTTATTTTGGCAGTGCCTTCCATCCATTTGGAATCTTGTCTGAAAGATTTAAAAGTTCCTTTCGAACATAAATTTGTGGTTTCGGCCATCAAAGGGATAGTACCCGTCCATTATAAGATTGTAGGGGATTACCTGAATGAGGAATTCCAATTGGATTTCGAAAATTTTGGTGTCATTAGCGGACCTTGCCATGCGGAAGAAGTTGCCTTGGAACGGCTTTCTTACCTGACCATCGC
>JAEZDQ010000163.1 GCA_023433225.1 Bacteroidota bacterium
GCTCTGTCAGAAAAGAGATTTGGCAGATGAGTTAAAAACTGAAAAGCAAATAAGTACTGCCAGAGCCTGTCGCATCATCGGATTGGAACGTTCGGGATATTACTATCAAAGTATAAAAGACGATACACCAGTAGAGTGTCGATTGCTTTATTATGCCGAAAAACTTCCGTCAAGAGGTTGTCCGGAATACACCAAACGCATCAGAAAGGAAGGTTATGGGTGGAACCATAAACGGATCGAAAGGATTTACCGTAAGTTAGGACTGAACAAACGCAGAAGGAAAGTCAAACGTCGCATCCCCAATCCGGACAAAGAATACTTATTGCAGCCGATTGCACCCAACATTACCTGGAGCATGGATTTTATGAGTGATGTGTTGGAGAACGGAAGAAAAATACGGATACTGAATGTTATAGACGATTACAACCGGGAGGCATTAATGTGTGAGATAGATTATAGTTTTCCTTCAGAAAAGGTAGTCCGACTTGTAGAACGGCTCATTGACTGGTATGGAAAACCAAGCAGTATCCGTACGGATAATGGCACGGAGTTCATCGCAAAAGCTTTTGAGGGCTTTTGCTCCAACTCCTCGATCCGGCATATCCGAATCCAGAAAGGAAAGCCCATGCAGAACGGATTTTGTGAACGATTCAACAAAACATTTAGAGAAGATGTGCTAGATGCTTATTGGTTTGAAAATATCGAACAGGCAAGAACCATCGCCCAAGACTGGATGGATGATTACAACAATCATCATCCCCATTCAAGTTTAGCTGATTGTTCACCTATTGAATTTAAATTGAAAAGAAGTGCGTAATTTGTTTAGTTTTGAATTGTCGGAAAAATGGGGGACTTACAATGTGGACATTAAAAAAATGATCCCATGGAATTTATTAATCTACAATAAATTCTTAAAATAAAAACTCCGCATTCATCAGAATGATAATTAAACAGAATATTTATATTTCAAATGAGTCATCTTTGGTCGGATTCTCCCAATAATCCGCATTTTTAATTCCTAAATCGGTGGGGTTGAAATGTGGGTCTTTTCCTGCTTTTTTCTGAGCGCGGTAATCTTTCAATGCTTTCAGGGCTGGTTTACGAAGAATCAGAATTGCAATTAAGTTGAGCCAAGCCATACTTCCTACGCCAATATCGCCCAATATCCAAGCGGCATCGGCCGTTTTCACGGCTCCATAATAGGTGGAGAAAAGTACCATGAACGCAATGACCCATTTTCCGTATTTGAAGTATTTGTTCTTTTTGTCTAAATAGGCGAAATTGGTTTCGGCCATATAATAATAAGCGATAATCGTTGTAAAGGCAAAACAGAACAAAGCAATCGCAACAAAAGCTTTCCCCATGGCGGGGAATTCTTGCGCAATGGCATATTGCGTAAATGCGGTATAGTCTACGCCGGGAATGTTTTCGACGATTGTTTCAGCACCCATGGGCGTCACGTTGTATTGGCCGGTAATCAAAATCATAAAAGCGGTTACGGTACAAACCAAAAGCGTATCCACATAAACGGAAAAAGCTTGCACCAACCCTTGTTTGGCCGGATGGGTTACAGCCGCAGCTGAAGCCGCGTGAGGAGCCGTTCCTTGTCCGGCTTCGTTGGAATAAATTCCGCGTTTTACGCCCCAAGAAATCGCTGCACCAATAATTCCGCCGAAGGCTTCCTCAAATCCGAATGCCGATTTGAAAATCAAGGACAACATTGCAGGAACTTCTTCGATGTTCAATCCGATGATAATCAACCCCAATAGAATATATCCACCACTCATAATCGGGATGATGATTTCGGAGAATTTGGAAATGCGTTTGATTCCTCCCGAAATGATAAGAATGACCAAAATGACCAAAGCGATGCCTGTGTAATGTGTGGGGATATTGAATGCGGTTTGAACGCTGCTGGAAATACTATTGCTCTGAACACTGGGTAAAAGAAGTCCGGTAGAGATGATGGTAACCAAAGCAAACAGCATGGCGTACCATTTGACGCCGATTCCTTTTTCGATATAAAAAGCGGGCCCGCCCCGGTATTCGCCGTCTTTCTTTTCTTTGTAAATCTGTCCGAGTGTGGCTTCAATATAAGCGGTTGCCGACCCCAAAATGGCAATTGTCCACATCCAAAATACTGCTCCGGGTCCGCCCATGGCGATGGCGGTTGCCACACCGACGATGTTCCCGGTTCCGATGCGTCCGCAAAGTGCAATGGCAAATGCCTGAAAAGAGGAAACGCCCGAATCATTGGTTGCTTTGGCAAACAATAATTTGAGCATGTCGCGGAAGTTGGTAATTTGGAGAAACCTGGTGGCTATGGAAAAATAGATTCCGGCACCAATGCATAGCAATATCATGGCATTGCTCCAAATAATGCCGTTGATGGAATTTAGTATGTCTGTCATGTGATGTGTTTAAGGCCTTAGCAAAGACTGATGCCAAAAATAGATTTTTTTTTAAGTTAATTGGTGATTGATGGTGGAAATTGTGAAGGGGTTTAATTAGTAAACTAAAGAAATAATCTAAATTTACTTAATATTGAAACAATAAATTTTTGTTATGTCTATTTCCATAAAAATCCCATTTGAAGAGCTTTTGCAGGTAATTGCTAATTTAAGTCGTGAAGAAAAGCGAAAAATTTCTGAAATACTGGAAAGAGAAAAAGGATTGACCAAGGAACATTGGAATGAGGCTCAGTCAAGAAAAGCAGCATTTGAAAAAGGCGAAATTGAATCAGAACCCTGGCAAGACATTAAAAAACGTTTATTGAGTTGAGCTACTCCATTTATTTTTTAACCCCTGCCGCTTTTGAACTGGATGAGGCTTTTAATTGGTATGAAAACATTCAGGCAGAATTAGGTGTTCGGTTTGTTGATCAAATTGATGCCTATTTAAATTTACTAAAGAAAATCCATATTCTTTTTCAGAATATGCAGATACTGATGGGTTGCATTCGTTTCCGATGAAAGATTTCCCATTTGTTATTATTTATTGGATAGCAGAGGAAAAAAGATTATTTACATCGACTCCGTGTTTCATGCTAAAAGAAAACCAAGGAATTATAAATCCATGTAATTGCTAAAACTTATTCAACTCCCGGAATATTCGCCTAAATTTGCACATTCAATTTTTCACGAAATATGCGTACAAAATCCACAGGAAAGAAACGAATCAACATCGTCACGCTGGGGTGTTCCAAAAATGTTTATGATTCAGAGGTTTTGATGGGGCAACTACAAGCCAACGGAAAAGATGTTGTGCATGAAAAGCGGGGTGAAATCGTGGTAATCAATACCTGCGGATTCATTGACAATGCCAAAGAAGAATCCGTCAATACAATTCTGGATTATGTACAGCAAAAGGATGAAGGCCTGGTAGAAAAAGTCTTTGTGACCGGATGCCTTTCGGAGCGATATAAACCTGATTTGGAAAGGGAAATCCCCGATGTGGACCAGTATTTCGGGACACGTGATCTGCCTTTGCTTCTGAAAGCTTTGGGCGCAGACTATAAACATGAACTGGTTGGGGAACGCCTGACCACCACGCCGCGTCATTATGCCTATCTGAAAATTTCTGAAGGCTGCGACCGTCCCTGTTCATTTTGTGCCATCCCGCTGATGCGTGGCGGCCATCGTTCCACGCCGATTGAAAATCTGGTCAAAGAAGCACAGAACCTTGCCAAGAACGGAACCAAAGAATTGATTCTGATTGCGCAGGATCTGACGTATTACGGATTGGACATTTATAAAAAGCGTGCTTTGGCCGATTTGCTGAAAGAATTGGTGAAAGTAGAAGGAATTCAGTGGATTCGTTTGCATTATGCATTCCCGAGCGGGTTTCCGGAAGATGTGCTGGACGTCATCAAGGATGAACCGAAAGTTTGTAATTACATCGATATTCCTTTACAACATATTTCCACCGAAATATTGAAGTCCATGCGACGAGGTACAACGTTTGAAAAAACAAATGCTTTGCTGGATAAATTCCGGGAAAAGGTTCCGGGAATGGCGATTCGTACCACTTTGATTTGCGGTTATCCGGGCGAGACTGAGGAACATTTCCAAGAAATGAAAAATTGGGTTCAAAATCAACGATTTGACCGCTTGGGATGCTTCACGTATTCGCATGAAGAAAACACAAATGCATTCGGATTGGTGGACAATGTTCCGGCCGAAGTGAAACAGCGTCGGGTCGACGAAATCATGGAGGTTCAATCACAGATTTCATGGGAACTGAATCAGGAAAAAATCGGTAAAACTTTCAAAGTCCTTATTGACCGCAAGGAAGGAAATTATTTTGTCGGACGGACAGAATTTGATTCTCCGGATGTGGACAATGAAGTGTTAATTCCTGCAGAAGATGTTTATTTGTCAATCGGAGAATTCGTCCAAGTTGAAATCGAGTCGGCAGAAGAATTTGATTTATTCGGAAAACTCCTTCCCTGATTTATTTTAAGACATTTTCATGTTTCATATGAGACTCGTAATTTCATTTAATTGAATCCTTAAAAAATTTAGGAATATTTAGCTCTTATGATTTGAATCATAGAAACCCCTGAAATCCTATTTTTACATTTGTTGGAAACATAATGATATTCAGGATGAAAAAATTACTAATTATTTCGGCATTAAGTCTTCCTTTTTTATTTACCGCCTGTAAAAATGATGGTAAAGTGAATGATTCCACCGCCACGGAGAGCGAAAGCCCTTCGGTTACAGAGACAGAACAATCCAGCGACCCGAGCGAATATGACCCTACCAGGGGCGAGGGTAAATTTGATGCTTCAAATGTGAACATCACTGGTTTTGACCCTGCACTTGCAGAAAAAGGCAAAGCTATCTCTGAAGTTAAGTGTTTTTCTTGTCACAAAATGACAGATGAGCGTTTGGTTGGCCCGGGATGGAAAGGGGTTACGGAAAGAAGAACGCCCCATTGGATTATGAATTTTGTCACCAATCCTGATCCTATGATTGACAAAGACCCGGAAGTTCAGGCCCAGCTCGAGATTTGTTTGGTGCGGATGCCCAATCAGAATATCGCAGATGAAGAAGCCAGAGCCATTGTTGAATTTATGCGCGAGGTGGACGGTGCCAAATAGCACTTAAACTACGAAAACTCTTTAAATTACATTCATATGAATACCAAGAAGATAGCCATTGGTTTGCTGGCTATAGGGGCATGCTTTGCCTTATCTTGTAAACCCAAAAGCGCGAAAAGTGCTGTCAGTGGCGACGCTGCTTCTAAGGTGTATGTGGCACCGGGAGAATACGATGAATACTATAATTTTGTTTCAGGTGGTTTTAGCGGCCAGTTGAGCGTTTATGGATTACCAAGTGGAAGGTTGTTACGTGTAATCCCTGTTTTCTCGGTTGACCCGGAAAAAGGTTGGGGGTTCAGCGAAGAAACCAAACCGATGTTGAACACTTCACATGGATTTGTTCCTTGGGATGATTTACACCACGTCGAAACTTCTATGACCGATGGGGTAGCCGACGGAAAATGGATTTTTGTCAATGGGAACAATACACCGCGTTTGGCTCGTATTGACCTGAAGACTTTTCGGACTGCTGAAATCATAGAATTGCCCAATAGTGCAGGAAACCACAGTTCACCTTTTGGGACGGAGAATTCCGAGTATATTGTTGCCGGTACCCGTTTCAGTGTTCCGGAAGACGCAAACAGCGATGTTTCGATTGATTCCTACAAGGATAATTTCAAAGGACATATCAGTTTTGTAAGTGTTGACAAAGAATCGGGTGAAATGAACCTCGCATTCCAGTTGAAAACACCGGGCGTCAATTTTGACCTTGCCCGTGCCGGGAAAGGAAAATCCCATGGCTGGTTCTTCTTTAGTTGTTATAATACGGAGCAAGCCAATACTTTGTTAGAAGTAAATGCTTCTAAAAACGACAAAGACTTTATCATGGCCGTAAACTGGAAAAAAGCCGAAGAATACATCAAAGCCGGAAAGGGTACAAAACAAACTGTAAAATATGCCCATAACAAATTCGATGAACATACCCATACTGCAACTTCAGTCATGAAAAATGAAGTTACCGTATTGGATGTTTCTGAATTCCCCGACATCGTATATTTCATTCCTTGTCCAAAGTCACCGCATGGTTGTGATGTTGACCCGACCGGAGAATACATTGTAGGGAGTGGAAAATTGGCTGCTTTGCTTCCGGTCTTCAGTTATGACAAAATCCAAAAAGCGATTGCGGACAAAAACTTTGAACAAGAAAGATACGGCGGAATTCCGGTGATCAAATACGAAGCAGCTCTTTACGGTGAAGTGGAAAAGCCGGGATTGGGTCCTTTGCATACGGAATTTGACAATGAAGGAAACGCTTATACTTCCTTCTTTGTTTCTTCAGAAATTGTAAAATGGAACATCAAAGACCTGAAAGTTTTGGATCGACAGCCCACCTATTATTCCGTTGGCCACTTGATGGTTGCCGGTGGAAACACCAAAAAACCTTTTGGTAAATACTTGGTTGCCTACAACAAAATCACAAAGGATCGGTATTTGCCTACCGGCCCGGAATTATCGCAAAGTGCGCAGTTATATGACATCAGCGGTGAAAAAATGGAATTGATCCTCGATTTCCCGACAATTGGTGAACCTCACTACGCGCAAGCCATTCCCGGAAGTATGATTATGGATACCCAGTTAAAAATATTTGACATCAATGCCAATAACCATCCCTATGCGACAAAAAAGGAAGATGATGCAAGAGTCGTTAGGGAAGGAAATAAGGTGCATGTTTATATGACGGCTATTCGTTCACACCTTGCACCGGACAATATAGAAGGAATTAAAATGGGTGATGAAGTTTATTTCCACGTGACCAATTTGGAACAAGACTGGGACGTCCCGCATGGATTTGGCATCAAAGGAGCCAATAATGGAGAATTGCTCATTATGCCGGGAGAAACCGTTACCTTGAAATGGACGCCTGACCGAACCGGAATCTTCCCGTTCTATTGTACCGATTTCTGTTCTGCTTTGCACCAAGAAATGACTGGATATTTAAGGGTTTCGCCACAAGGCAGCAATGTTCCGATATCCTACCACTTAGGCGATAAATCGTCTTCCAATTAATAAAAGGTAATTTACAAATACTAAAAAGAGGGTAGGCGACAATGTGCAGCTACCCTCTTTTATTTTTAATTTGGCTATATTTAAAAATGACAATTTTATAATTCCATCAAATATGAAAATTTCAATAATTTCAAGAATACTATTGCTTACTGCAACTGTATTGCTAATCATATCTCTTTTTGTTCCCGTTTGGATTATTTACTTGGATGCGCCTCAATACCCGGAAGGCCTTGATTTACAGATTTGGGCAAATAAACTTGCGGGAGACGTGGACATCATCAATGGCCTCAATCATTATATAGGAATGAAAACTTTGCATAACGAAGATTTTATAGAATTCAAAGTACTGCCGTACATCATCATGGGTTTTGCTTTGCTGTTTGCAGTAACCGCATTTCTGGGCAGGAAAAAATGGGTTTATATCTGTTTCGGATTATTCATACTCTTTGGAATTGCCGCCATGGTGGAT
>JAEZDQ010000184.1 GCA_023433225.1 Bacteroidota bacterium
TTTAATCAGTGTCGAAACCGTAATTACTTTCCTTGTCCCGAACATAGGAATCAGAAAAGTGTGCATGATGCGGAATAAACCACCTGCCAATCCGGGCATGGCAGCCATCCAAAACAATTGGTCGTCCGTAAAATGAAAACCAATATGGGGAAGTTTAATCACCACCACACTGAAAAGGAACCAGGTACAAAAAGACAAAGTCAGTGCAATGGTAGTAATGGCCAAGGTTTTCCATGCAGTCTTTTTGTCTTTTTCTCGCCAGAATTGCTCATTGGATGGGTCATGGTCGGTTAACCGGGAAGCGTTTTTCATAAATATAGTTTTATAAATTTTTTCTCATTTTAAATCTTCAACCCACTCAATGTTCAATCCTGTCCTTAATATGCGGTGCTTCCTTATGGGTCATTTTTTTAATGACAATATTCATCCAAAATAAAGAAATAGCTGAAACTACAAAAACGAATATCCATGAACTTGTCCACAAACCCGAAAAGTCCAAAAGATAGCCAAACAGTATGGGGCCGATGAAACCGCCCAGCCCACCAATCAGGCCGACCATTCCACCCACTACCCCGACTTGGGTAGGAAAATATTCGGGAATGTGTTTGTAAACGGCGGCTTTACCAATGCCCCACATAATTCCAATCAGGATAACTAAAATGGAAAACACCCAAATATGCGCTTCAAATTTGATGAGCGTAATTCCTTGTGCCAACAATTGTTTTTTCTGAACCCTTTCATTTTGTTTGACCAAGGCTTCCTGCCAAGTGAATGATTCGGGGAGAACGGTGGTTTGTACCGGGATTTCGGGTTTCGATGAAAGTTGGATGGTTTCATTGTTCAATACAATCTGTTCAGAATCAACCGCTGTGATATTACCCGATTGCTTGGCAGTAATTCCTTTTCCGGGCGTTAAAATCTCCATTTTAGGCAGCATCAACAGCCCACTGAAGATGAGAGAGGAAGATAAAACCCAATACATGACTTTCCGCGCGCCGAACTTATCGGACAGATAACCTCCAAATGCCCGGATGATTCCGCTCGGTAAGCTAAAAGCCGATGTTAATAAGCCGCCCAACACCAAAGAAGTGGTGTAAACATTTACATAATATGGCAATAACCATTGGGAAAAAGCGACAAATAATCCGAAAACCAAAAAATAATACAAACCGAAACGCCAAACCCGAATGTTTCTCAAGGGGAGAAAAAGTGCGGCTCCCGATTTGGCTTCTCCGCCTTCCGGCTTTTTGTTCTCTACAAAAAACAAGAAAAGGATTCCAATCAAAACAAGGACTATTCCGTAAATAACAGGTAGCATCCTCCAACCGTTTTCAGGGTTATCAACGGATAAATAATTCAGAATGCTCGGCGCAAAAAAAGTAGTCAGCGCGGCTCCGGCATTGCCCATGCCGAAAATCCCCAAAGCCCTGCCCTGCCATTCTTTCGGATACCAAACCGAGGAAAATGCAATGCCGATGGCAAAACCGGTTCCGACCATCCCGAACAGGGCACTGAGTAAAAAATAGACCCAATAAGAATTTGCAAAATACAGCAAGAATAATGGGAAACTACACATAATCATCAAGGTAGAAAAAACTTTTTTGCCACCGTACTTATCGGTCAAAATTCCCAAAGGCAACCTCATCAGGGAACCAGTCAAAATCGGAATACCTAATAACCAACCGGTTTCAACTACCGTCCAGTTAAAAATGCCGTTGTCCACGAGATAAGTTACCAATACGCCGTTCAGTGTCCAACAAGCAAAACAAACCGTAAAAGCCAAAGTGTTTAGGAAAAGCATTTTGTGAGCCGTTGATAAATTTCCTGTCATATGTTTCCTTAAGTTGATTAATTATAAATAAAGAAATAGGCTCCTTGAGGTAAAGCTTTTTAATTAAATTTACTGCAACAAATATAAAAAAAATAAGATATTCACGTCCTATTTAAATGATTCTTTTTTATCTTTGGATGGTTAAAACAACATTTCATTTATGCTGAAATTATTTGACATCAGAGCGTTTGGCGTAGCCACATCGGTTACGATTCTCACCTTGGTTCTGATTTTGATCGGCTCCAGGAATTTACAAAACTACGACGCCGCACTCATCGCTTATCTATTCGGGACTTTATTTGCTATTTTCGGAATCGTTTACCGCTATACCGTTTGGATTCAACGTCCGCCAACCAGAGTGTATTTCACCACCAGCATACGGATTTTATTTTCCAAAGAATTCTTTCATTACCTCTGGTTTTCCGCAAAAGGTTTTCTGAACAACATTGTCTTCCAGCGATTCATCATCAAAAGAGGAAATAAACGAGGGATTGCGCATCTGTTGATGGCGGTAGGCTGCATCTTGGCTTTTGCCATTACCATCCCGCTGACTTTCGGGTGGATTCATTTTACCTTGGTTCCCCAAACCGGTTTAGACCCAGAGATGGAAGACATTTATACCGCTCATTTCTTCGGGTTCGCCATAATGGATTTTCCGGTAAAATCATTCATCGGGTATTTTACTTTCTTGGCTTTGAATTGGTGTTCTATTTTGGTAATTATCGGTGCGACCTACTTTTTGCAAAAAAGGCTGAAAGACCCCGGACTCATTGCCACCCAAACATTTGAAGGCGACATTTTACCATTGTTATTATTGATATTGGTTTCCATCACGGGATTGGGTTTGACCATCGATTACGAATTCATGAAAGGCATGACCTATGAATTTATGGCCGTAACCCATGCGTTTTTTGTCATTGTATTTTTAATATGGATGCCCTTCGGGAAATTCTTCCACATCATTCAAAGACCGGCACAAATAGGTGCCCATATTTATAAGAAAGTCGGGAAAGAAAAAGGGATGCAGGTTTGTAAATTCACCGGGAAAGAATACACGACCCAACTGCATGTTTCCGATTTAAAGAAAATCACCAAAGAAATCGGTTTTAAACTGGAAACAAAAGACGGGGACTCCATTTTGAATTATAGTCCCGAAGGAAAAAGAGACCTTTTGGCCATCGCACACCTAAAAGCCCGGGAAGAATCCGGAAAGTTTTTCGGATAAAACTTAACGAGAAAAATAGAATATTCAATTTTAACGTAAAATAAAAAATGGCAGAATTACCCATCCCTTCAGAAAAAATCATCGACCAATTCGGGCCTACTTTAAATTTCCCCAAACCCGAAGGGATGCCCGGAAGGGACGAACCTGATAAAATAGTCGAAACCCACTGCTGTTTTTGTGGGATGCAATGCGGAATCAAACTCTTGGCAAAAAACAACAAAATCGTGGGTTTTGAACCATGGATGGAATTTCCTTTCAACGAAGGAAGGCTTTGCCCCAAAGGTGTTCAACGCTATATGCAGGGAAACCACCCCGACCGACTCACTTCTCCCCTGCTCAACAAACCAGGCGAAGGATACCTCCCGGTTTCCTGGGACGAAGCCATGGAAAAAACCGTTTCCGAAATCCAAAGAATCCAAGAGAAATACGGTAAGGATGCTTTTGCCATGCTTTCGGGCGTTTCCCTGACAAATGAAAAATCTTATATGATTGGGAAATTTGCCCGGGTCGCATTGAAAACCAAAAACTTGGATTACAACGGTCGTTTGTGTATGGTTTCCGCCGGAGCCGGCAACAAAAAAGCTTTCGGCCTTGACCGTACTTCCAACAATTATTCGGATTTAGCCCATGCGGAAGTCATCATCGTAACCGGAGCCAATGTATCGGAAACCTTTCCTACATTGACTTATTGGCTTTGGCAAGCAAGGGACAACGGTGGGAAAATCATCGTAGTGGATCCAAGAATGATTCCTTTGGCAAGAACTGCGGATTTACATTTAGACATTCGACCGGGTACAGATTCCGCTTTGTTTGGGGCTATTCTGAATTATATGGTGCAGCACGATATGCTCGACCATGATTTCATCGTCAACCATACCTCAGGATTTCAGGAAACCATCGATGCCGTAAAAGATTATACACTGGAATGGGCCGAGGAAATTACAGGAACCAAAAAAGAAAAAATCGAAGCAGCCGCAAAACTATGGGGAAAGGCAGCTACCTCATTCCTGCTGCATGCCCGCGGAATAGAGCACCATACCAAAGGCGTCGAAAATGTATTGAGCTGTATCAACATCGTTTTGGCATCGGGCAGAATCGGTAAACCTTATTGCGGTTATGGAACCATTACCGGCCAAGGGAATGGCCAAGGTGGAAGGGAACACGGACACAAATGCGACCAATTGCCCGGAAACAGGGATATCGAAAACCCGGAACACCGCAAATACATTTCCGAAGTTTGGGGAATTGATGAAAAAGACATGCCCGGCAAGGGTTTATCCGCCTATGAAATCATCGAAGCAATCCACCGTGATGAAATCAAAGGTTTGATTTCCATTTGCTTCAACCCCTTGGTTTCTTTACCTAATAATAATTATGTACGGGAAGCATTGGAAAAATTGGAATTTTATGTCGGTATTGACTTCTTTATGAGTGAAACCATGCGACACTGTGACATTATCCTCCCCGGATCCCTACAAGAAGAGGAAGACGGAACGGTAACGACTGCCGAAGGCCGTGTTGTCCGAATCAGAAAAGTGGTGGATCCTCCAAAAAACGCTCGTACGGATTCCGAAATTATCATGGAAATTGCCCGAAGATTGGGGGCAGGAAATAAATTTAATTATGAAAACAGTGAAGCCGTTTTCAATGAACTTCGGGTGGCCTCCAAAGGAGGGACCGCCGATTATTATGGTATCACCTATGAGAAAATCGAAAGAAACATGGGCGTTTTCTGGCCTTGTCCCGATTTAGACCATCCCGGTACGCCCCGACTTTGGGAAGACCGGAAATTCAAAACGCCGGACGAAAAAGCGCATTTCAACCCGGTGAAATACCATCTAAGCATGGATCCCGTAGATGCCGACTATCCCGTCATCTTAACAACCGGAAGAGTCGTTTCCCAATATTTGAGCGGAACCCAAACGCGGAGAATCGGAAAACTCGTTACCCAATTTGCACAACCTTTGTTGGAAATCCATCCCAACTTGGCTGAAAAGTTCGGCATCAGCCAACACGAAGAAGTCAATGTGGTAACAAAACGCGGAGAAGCCATTTTTGCGGCCAACATTGTAGAAACAATTCGGGAAGATACCGTCTTCATCCCTTACCATTGGCCCGGTAAAAAGTCGGCAAACCAATTGACCAGCGGCCATTTGGATCCGATTTCCAAAATACCCGAATTCAAAGTAAGCGCGTGCAACTTAATCCCAACCGGCAAAATAGCCTATATCGGAAAAGATTCGACCGATTACAGAAGTATATAATTTTGAGATTTCTAAAAACCGGATATGATACCATACTATAAATTACAAGAAGAATTTTTCGTTGACATGCAACGCTGCATCGGATGCAAATCCTGCGAAACTGCTTGTGCGGAATGTGAAACCAACGGACAGGAAAGTATGATTCACGTGAATTATGTAGATAGAAGTTCCACCATCCAAACTACTGTTCAGGTTTGCAT
>JAEZDQ010000004.1 GCA_023433225.1 Bacteroidota bacterium
CAATTCCGAGGAATAAGATTCAATGCTTTCTCTGAGATTTTCTAAGTACAAATGGAAAAATTTGAAGCAAAATTAACCCAATTCCCACGAAGTAAAAAATCTGTTCGTCAGTGCTTTTGCGTATAATAATTAAAATCTTTCATCACTGTATCGATGAATTCCACGTCCTCGCCCTTCCCTTTCACTTCCATGACCGTTTCCAATTTGTTGCGAAGTCTTTTTAGCGTTGCATAATCCTTGTTCTTTCGTGCAACGAGAAAGGTATCTTTGATGATGCGGGCATCGTTGTCGGTCAACCGGCTAACTTGGCTGTAAATCGGGATATAAGACTCATGGAGTTCTTCGAGGATGGTGATGTCGATGGAATGCTTTTCGCGAAGTTTCAATACGGTAGTGCCCGCGATTGTGTCGCCGATTCTTTGGGATCTCGGGGAACGAATGATGGAAAAGAAAGCGACGAACCCACTCATAAAAAGTAACATTCCTCCCAAAACCGCCGCCGTTTCCTCACCGAAAACCGGAATCATGAACAAAATAAGGAAAAGCCCTGTCCAAAAATCGATCAGTCGGAACGCCCATCGAGTGAAGTATTCCGTAAATCCTGCACGGTAACCACTCAGTTTCACGACCCGGATCCGGCAAAGCATCTTACCGAAAGTCTGTCCATTGAAAAGGGTTTCCGTCCAAAGTGAGTAAAACAAAGCCGGAAACAGGAGGATGACATAGAGGATTTCCAAAAACGCATATAAATCGAAAGCTTTATCGGAATAGGATGACCAAGTATCAGCATTCAGCCCAATCCATGAAAAGAAACCGTATGAAAGTGCCCAAATATATAGCCAGATTATGGCCATATCAATCAGGAATGCCAACAGTCGCAAACCCACCCCGGCATGCCGGATGGCCACCTTGACATTGAGTGGGGTTTTAATCTCTACATGCTGCATTTTTATTCCTTGTTCTTTTTATATATTTACGAATTGAATTCTGAATTGTCCATTTGAAATCAAACTATCGGTAATTGCGGGAAGCGGCTTTCATAAAACAAAATAAAGAAAAATGGTTGGAATTTGAAAAATCATTGTATAGCCCCGGCCAAAAAAAACCGGAACGGCTGGCGGATTTATTTATTCAAGTCAACAATGATTTGGCTTATGCCCGGACTTATTACCCGAAAAGCAATGTCATCAGGTACCTGAATGCCTTAACTGCAACGGCTTACCATAAAATTTACGGACAACGCCAATCCCAAAAAGGGATGGCCGGATTTTGGCGGTTTGAAATCCCGCTCCTGATGTACCATTACCGGAAATATTTTTATTTCTCCTTTGGGGTTTTCTTTCTGATGGTGCTCATCGGGGTTTTTTCTTCGATTTATGAACCTGAATTCGTCCGTTCCATTTTGGGTGACCAATATGTCAATATGACAGAGGACAACATCCGCAATGGTGACCCGCTTGCTGTTTACAATAACACATCTACCTTCGGAGATTTCAACAGTTTTTTCCAGATTGCATTCAACAACCTCAGGGTCGGACTGATGTCTTTTCTGTATGGGATTTTCGGCGGTATCGGTTCCCTTTATTTTATGTTGGTAAACGGTGTAATGGTAGGAAGTTTCCAATACATGTTTTACGAAAAAGGTCATTTCTTTTTATCGCTCCGAACTATTTGGATGCATGGCGCAATGGAAATGTTTGCGATGTGCATTGAAATCGGAGCCGGGGTTTTGATGGGCACCAGCTACCTTTTCCCGGGAATCTTGACCCGGAAACAAGCGTTCTTTTTGAAAGGAAAAGCAGCCCTCAAAATCGTAATCAGTACGATTCCTTTTACGTTGTGTGCGGCACTGATAGAAGGTTACCTCACCCAATATGCCAATGACATGCCCATCGCCTTGGCGGGCTTCATTGTATTGGGCACCTTTTCATTCATCTGTTGGTATTACTTGGTTTACCCGCACCGGGTTTTCCGGAGAAATCAAAAAGATCTTTCTTATTTATTCAAAGAAGTTTCCGATGAAAAAGATTAAACTTTTCTTTTTGCTACTATCGGGAATCTTAGTGTTTCCCCAAGATTCGGTTGCCGTGGAACCTGTTCAGATGGAAGCTCAAACGGTTTACACCGCAGATTACCAACCGGAATATGAAACTTTACCACCTCAGGAAAGGTTGCAAACAAGGTTTGAAAACAGACAATGGAAAGAAGGTTTCAAAGAAAATTACAAAGGGAAAAAATTTGATTATGAAGAAAAGGAAATAAAATATACCCCGCCCTTATTTCAGCTGCCGACCGGTCTGTTACAGGTTTTGATGTATGTGGTTTTGGGTACGATTCTGCTTATAATTATTTACTTCATCCTGCGCAATGCCGGCGGGATTTCATTTGGAAAAGAAAAAAGAAAAATTAATTACCAAGATTCGGGCGAGTCCGAAGCAGAAAACTTGGAGGAAATCCAAAACAATGATTTTGAACGGCTCATCCAAAAAGCCAAATCGGAAAGCGACTACCGGAAGGCGGTTCGATATTACCATCTTTGGGTTTTGCAAAAACTCAGCGAAAGGAATTTGATTCATTGGGACAAGGACAAAACCGATTTTGATTACCTCCAAGAATTAAAAAACCACCCGATACGCCCGGATTTTTCATCCACCACTTATGTCTATGATTATACTTGGTACGGACATTTCAGGTTGGATGACCGTGAATTTGAATTGGCCGAGAAACTGTTCCGACGGACTTTAAAAAAGATCAGTTGAAAAAAAAGATACAGAAATACCTGCTGTTGATTTTGGCTTCCTTTTTGGCGGGATGTTCCGGCCCACCTGTGAATTGGAGTCCGACCTTTGATTCCGCCCACACCATTCCTTACGGAACCTATGTCTTACACCAGGAAATGGAAACATTGTTTCCGGGTTCCCAACGCAATGATATATCCTATAATACTTACGAATTTTTGGAGCAAATGCACTATGAATCTCGGACCGACACTTATATGTTGATTTATCCCAATGATTTGTTTACTGACGGGACTTGGGAAAAATTGCTGCAATATGTGAACCAAGGCGGAACGGCATTTATTTCGGGCGCACCCAACGCTACACTTTCCAATGCGCTTGGATTTGAGTATGGATTCTTCGGTCAAAATCATTTAGATGATGAAATAATTGCAGGCTTCTCTGTCCGCAATTCACAACATGAAACGACCTATAATTATCAGGAACCCGTAACGGCCAAGTATTTCGCTGCATTTGACCCGGAAATCACCGAGGTGTTGGGATACATTCATTTCGAAGGAAAAAAGGAACCAAATTTTATGAAAATTTACCATGGAAACGGATTTTTCCTCTTGCATTCGGAACCTTATGTTTTTACCAATTACCATTTATTGCGAAGCCCAAACGAGCAGTATGTCGCGGAAGTGCTTTCTTATTTACCGGATGCAAATATCCTTTGGGACAATCACCGAATCAACCAAAGAGAGAATCGGGAAAATGACGGCGGTTTTTTCAATGCGCTGGGATTCATACTGAAACACAAATCTTTGCGGTGGGCTTTTTTCATACTCCTCGCCATGGGCAGCTTGTTTTTATTATTCAATTCCAAAAGAAAACAAAAGGCTGTACGGATCATAGAACCCTACCCGAATTATTCGCTCAGTTTTGCCCGTACCCTCTCCGAACTGTACAAAAACCATTCAAACCATACCGCTTTGGTCAAATACAAAATCAATTACTTTTTGGATCAAATCCGTGTCCATTACCATATTTCGGCCAAAGACACCCAAAATGATTTTGCGGAATTGCTCAGTACCAAATCGGGTGTAGATATCAAACTCTGCAAAAAACTCGCTTTGCAAATCGATATATTCAGAACCAAAGATTATTTAGATAAGGAAGATTTCTTTAAATTAGAATCCTTAATTCATTCATTCAAATTAAAATCAGGACACTATGGAAGGACAGCCGGCAGAAAATAACCCCCAGGAAATTACCCCGAATCCGGATGAAAATATTCAAACCCACGAACACCGGCCTGAAAACGATTTGCAATTCCAAAGCCGCATCGATTTATCGAAAATCAAAAACGGTGTAGAAGAAATCCGCAGGCAATTAAACAAAGTAATCGTCGGCCAGGAAGAATTCATCGAATTGCTGATTGTAAGCATTTTTGCCAACGGGCATTCGCTGATTGAAGGGGTACCGGGCGTGGCCAAAACCGTTACGGCCAAATTACTCGCCCGAACGATGGACACGGGATTCAGCCGATTGCAGTTCACACCCGACATGATGCCGTCCGATATTCTGGGGACTTCTGTTTTCGACATGAAAAACAATGAATTTGAATTCAAAAAGGGACCCATTTTCTCCAATATCATATTGATTGACGAAATCAACCGTGCACCGGCAAAAACCCAAGCTGCGCTTTTTGAAGTGATGGCCGAAAGGCAAATCACCATGGACGGCGTTTTGTATCCGATGGAACTGCCGTTCTTGGTTTTTGCCACCCAAAACCCTGTGGAACAAGAGGGCACTTACCGCTTGCCGGAAGCACAATTGGACCGGTTTTTATTCAAAATCGAAGTGGATTACCCAAATTTGGAAGATGAAATTTCGATTCTCAAGGGCAATAATTCCCGAAAAAATGAAGACCCTTCGAATCTAATTTCACCTGTTTTTACGGCAGCTGAAATTTCGGAATTCCAAAGAATCATTCAGGGAGTACAGGTTGAGCCGAAGCTTTTCCATTACATTGCTTCCATCGTCCACACTACGCGAAACAATCCTAACTTATTTTTGGGTGCTTCTCCCCGGGCTTCGCTTTCCATCCTACATGCGTCCAAAGCCGTTGCAGCTATCCGCGGCCGTGATTTTCTCATTCCGGAAGACATTAAATTCGTTGCCGGACCTGCACTGCGCCACCGGATTATTGTTTCGCCCGAAAAAGAAATGGAAGGAATCACCGCCGGGCAAATTATCCAACAAATTATTGAATCGATTGAAATCCCACGCTGATGAAATTTTGGAAAGAAATATTTCTCCACAAATCCTTTTTCTACGCTTTTTCCGTCGTGGCTTTCGGTTTTTGCCTCGGATTTTTCTTTCCGGCCTGGTTCCAAATTTCCCAACTCGCTTTGTTTGGAGTTTTGGTTTTTACACTCATCGATTTCCTGTTGCTTTTCTCCGCTCAAAAAACCGTTTCCGGTGAAAGAATCTTGAATGACAAACTATCGAATTCCGATAAAAATAAGGTCTTGCTGAAACTCACCAATCATTTTCCGTTTCGGATTCATTTTGAAATTTTGGATGAAATCCCGGAACAATTTCAGTTGTTTGATTTTAAAATAAAAGGGAAATTAACGGCCCGGAAACAGACGGAAATCAATTATGAATTAACGCCAACCGAAAGAGGCATTTATGGATTCGGGCGGACAAATGTAGTGGTGCGCTCCCCTTTGGGGCTGTTGGAGCGGAAAATCATTTTGCCCACGGAAAAAAATGTCAGCGTTTATCCTTCTTTTTTAAAATTAAACCAATACCATTTGAAAAACTTCCGTACGCATATTGAAGATGCTGGCGATAAAAAAATCCGAAGAATCGGACATAGTATGGAATTCGAACAAATCAAAAATTATGTACGCGGTGACGACATCCGAACAGTAAACTGGAAATCGACAGCCAAACACCAAAAGTTGATGGTCAATCAGTTTGTGGATGAGAAATCGCAACAGGTTTATTGCGCCATTGACAAAGGGCGCGCCATGAAAATGCCTTTCCACGGAATGAGTTTACTGGATTATGCCGTAAATGCAAGTTTGATTCTGAGCAACGCTGTGCTTCAAAACCAAGACCGTGCAGGAGTTTTCAGTTTCTCGCATCAATTGGAGAACTTAGTGAAAGCGGAGCGTCGGGCCAATCAATTGGCAAAAATAATGGAAAATCTATATGCCATTCAAACCAATTTCAGTGAAAGTGATTTCGGTAAATTGTACAATGCGCTCAAACATAAAGTGACCCAACGCAGCTTGGTTGTCCTTTTCACCAATTTTGAAAGCATGGACGCGCTCCACCGACAGTTGCCCTACCTGTTGGGAATCAATAAGAGCCATCTTTTATTGGTCGTATTTTTCCGCAATACAGAACTGGAAGATTTCATGGATTCTTCTGCAGGTAAAGAGAATATTTACGAAAATACAATCGTTGAAAAATTCATTTATGAAAAACACCAGATTGTCCGGGAGCTCAACAAATACGGGATTCAAAC
Source organism: Bacteroidota bacterium (assembly GCA_023433225.1). Classification (GTDB taxonomy): domain Bacteria; phylum Bacteroidota; class Bacteroidia; order Flavobacteriales; family Weeksellaceae; genus Moheibacter. The sequence continues at coordinate 6,265 of JAEZDQ010000004.1, forward strand.
GCTGTTGACCCGGCCGGAAGAGCTCAATGCAAATTCAATCAACAAATACCTGGAGATCAAATCAAAAGGAATGATTTGATTCAATTCCCCAAATCAAAACCCTAAAATTCTACCAACTCCGAAATATGGGTTGCCTTTTTAATGAGTTTATTGTCTCTATCGAGCAGAAACAGTGTCGGCGTGGAGGTAATCCCAAATTCCTTTACCCCGGTGGTGTCCCAACGCATGAGTTCGGTATAATTTAACCATTCGAAATCCCGGGTTGCATTTTCAAAGGAAGTTTTGTCAAAATCCAGTGAAATGGAAATGATTTCACCGCCTTCGGCTTTAAAATTCCGGTAATATTCTTTGATAAAAGGCATTTCATCGTTACAGGCGGGGCACCAAGAAGCCCAGAAAATAAGAATTTTCTTTTCGGATTTTACGTCATACAAAGAATTAAAACCTTTTACAGGTTGTTTGAAAGTGATATTGGGCACTTTTTTCCCCGGAGCCACATTGTTATGCGCGGTAAGCGTGGATTTGAGCTCATCGGTGATTTCACAAGTCAGCGCATTGGCAAGGCCATAGTACTTATCCAAAAGCGATTTAAACTGTTCTTCCGGCAAAACCATCAATACCGCAGATAAAACGTTTTGGCCACGGAAAGTTTCCAAATCCGTTTTTTCCAATAACATATCCACTTCTTTTTCGATGATGGAATTTATCTGTTCTTGAGTGGTCGCGCCCATGATCGCGTAGCGGAGGTAATCCAAAACCAGTTTGGACATCAGGCCGCTTCCTTCCAAATAATTGTTGTCATTCATTAATTTTGAAAGGATTTTATTGCGGTGGATTTCCGCTGCGGGAACCGCCTCTACTTGGGCGTTAGCCAAATCATTGGTTTGGACATAGTATTTGAGGAGCGGCAATTCCGTCACAGGGCTGAGCTTTTCAATTCTTTGTTCTTCTTTTAAAATGGCTTTGTAGAATTCATCGTTTTCGGAATAAAGAGCTTTTACCGTCGGGAAAATCTCAGTTTTCAATTGGATGAAATTTTCAAAATTTTGGTAATCCAGGAAACCTATTGCGGTTTTTCCTTTTGTAAATTGCATATCGGAAAATTGGCCTTGGAGGTATTTGGCCGTAAATTCAACTGCTTCATTATCGGAAAGAAAATCAAGCATGGCATTGTCGGAAAGGGATTGAACCCGTACAACCCCGCTGTATTTCTCGGGTATATTCACCAAGAACCCGCCCTTATCGTCGGTAAGCACCTTGTTGACCAATTGGTCATGCGGACCTTTGAAAATACGGATGGTTATGTGTTTACCCGGGTAATTTTCAATTTGCCCTTTGATTGTAAATTGCGCATTAACAGCAAAAGCCAACAACATCGTTACCGGGATTAGAAATTTATTTTTCATTTCATTAAAAATTTAGCCAAATATAAAAAGCCCTTTCTGATTTGAAGGGCTTTTTAAAATTATTATTCAGTTCTTTTGGAAATCATCAGTTGGTCAAAGCAGGTTTTTTACGGAGGAAATAAATTCCGGCAATGCATGCAAATGCCAAGAGATACAACAAATACTGGTCAACCGGTAAGGCACTCGGTGCCCCCGGAGTTCCATTGCCATGGTAGTTCGGCGGGGGCGGGACTTGCGCGAAAAGCGCTGCTGCCGACGACAGGAACATGGTTAAAATTAATAAAATTCTCATATAATTTGGGTTTAGGATTTCAATTCTGTGTCAAAAAACTTATTTGACGATTTTCCGAGTCCAGGTTTCCCCTGTATCGGATTGGATTTTAATTACATATACCATTGTTTTAGGAAGTTCTATTGTATAATCTATTTGAGTTCTTACGCCAGATTCTTTGAAAATTGCGCGCCCGGCCATGTCGTAAACGGCAATGTCGGCAGAGTTCCAAGATTTGTCAAAACGGATTTTGTGTACGTCGCCGTCTTTGTAGATTTGCGTAAGCGAAACTTGTTCTTCCGAAACATTCATCTTGTCGGAATTTGAATCGGGTCCACCGTTCCAGTACACCACATAACGGTCAGTTTGCGGTTGGTCGGCTCTTTCAATGTAGTAGGAAAAATCAGCCGTCACGGGGAGCAAAACATCCATTTCCTTGTCGTAAAAGAAATAGGAATTGCCGTCAATGAAATTTACGTCCTCCGGTTTTAGCTTACTGAATATGTTTTTGTAAAACAATTCACCTTTTAAATAATAGCCGTTGACATCATTCGTAATTTTTTTGAAGAATAGTTGGATGGGTTTGGCTACATACCTTGGATTCACGACATTGATTTGCATAACACGGTTGGCCATCACTTCTGTTCCGTCTGCGTTTTCCTGGGAAAGGAAGAAGCCCCAGTTGAAATCCGTGTATTCGGCTTCCAGAGGTTGCGCAATCCCGGTTTGTGATTTTGAGTCGACAATGATAAATACGTCATTCCCGGTATTGGTTCCATCTTCGGTAACCAAGCTCAGTTTCAATTGGTAAAAAGAAGAGCGGCTTCCGTAAACATTCGTCAACGAAGGGTTGAAAACCAATTTGTCTTCCGAGTTGGTTTCCTGATAATCCGAACCGCTGAAATACCTTCCGGGCCGGTCGGGATTGGGATCAACAAGGACATTTTCAAACTTGGCGGGATCCATTGAAAAAGTTTTCAGCCCGTCGTTGAATTCGAAGGTACGGTCTCCTCTTGTCGTACTGCTATCTGATTTAAGCCCGATGTAAAAGCCTTCAAAAGGTTTTACAATCAAAGCTTCTGCGTCTCCTCCCCATTGGGTTCCGTCCCAAATCGCCCTTATTGCCTGAGGGCTTTGGATCCCTGAAGTCGGGTTCCAACCGGTACCGGTAATTTTCACCACGCCCAGCAATCCTTGCACATAGGAATCATTTTCTTCTACACCGATGTAAGACAAATCAATATTAGAAGTATAAGGATTCCCAAACTGGAAATAATACCTACCATGATGTGTAGAATTCTGCACACGTATATGTTCTTCTATGTAGCTGTCATAACGTTCATTGTACCAGTTTTTTTGTGACTTCCAAGTACTCCATGGAACGGTCACTTCACGGTACATCGCAGGCCGATAAGTAGGAGAATGGGTGCCGTTTGCCGGTGTGCCGGCATAACTCAAAACATCAGTTCCGTCACCCATGTGGGAAATTAAATCCGGATGATTTACCAAGTTCAATAACACATAATCGGTAGGGTTGATGGGCGTTGCAGCGGCGATATGGTCGTATTCGGGGCGAGTCCGGTTATCCCAAGTCATAATGGAATGGCTATACCTCCCTCCGACCGTTTGATAATTGAGACCAAAAAGAGCTTGGAAGGCAGCTGACACCGTTGGGAAACCATAGGGTATCGCAAATTGTCCCCATGTAAATGTTGTCGGACTAATGGTTTGCTTCTGCATGGTGAGCTTACCTGTGGAAGTCCTTCCATCATTGATACTCACTTGGCCGTAATGGTTGGCGTCCGTCCAGGTATTGATAAAGTTAGTTCCCTCTAAAGTAGTGTCTAAGTTCTGAAAATCGCCGTTGATTCTGATATTCCCCGCATTGTTTAAAACGCCCGGCTGATTTGCCTGTGTCCCAAAAATAAAATCTTCTGCTGTATAAAATAGGGTGTTGGATTTGATGACCACGGGCTCGTTACCCGTAATGTAGGTACTTTGGGAAAGTAAGGCACCTGACATAGCTACCGCAAAGAAAAGCGGTAAAAAGCACTTAATCATAAATCTTCAATATAGGTCGGTTTTCACTCTTTTGGTTTCACCCAATAAAATGAGGGACAAATATACTAAAAATTAATTCTGTTCTGTAAAATTTTTAAAGAATTTATCAACAGCAAGGAATGTCTATCTTTTTCCGCATTCAGACTGCTTTCGCGATGTTCTCCCGTGTCAATGTGAATTCTTCCGGAAGCTCATCTACCTGATACATGAGGTCTGTGAAAATCTCTTCGGTGACGGAACGCAAGCCCCGTGCGCCCAGCCCCAATTCGTCCGCCCGCTGAACGATGTAATCCAAAGCGTCTTCTTTTACTTCCAGTTTGACGCCATCCAATTCGAATAATTTTTCGTATTGCTTGATCAATGCGTTTTTCGGTTCGGTCAAAATGCGCTTCATCGCTGTCTTATCGAGTGCCGTCAAATTCGCGATGACCGGCAGCCTGCCTATGAGTTCAGGAATCAATCCGAAAGCTTTCAAATCCATGGCATTGATTTCATTCAGTAAATCTTCTGCTTGCTTTTTATCATCATCGCTGCGGTAGCCGATTACGTGGGTATTCAGTCGGTTTGCAATCAGTTTTTCAATTCCTGAAAATGCGCCTCCGGCAATGAATAAAATATCTTTGGTATTGACTTCAACAAATTTCTGGTCGGGGTGTTTTCGGCCTCCTTTGGGCGGAACGTTCACGACGGTTCCTTCCAGGATTTTCAACATGGCTTGTTGGACACCTTCCCCGGAAACATCGCGGGTGATGGAAGGATTGTCACTTTTACGCGCAATTTTATCGATTTCATCAATGAAAACAATCCCTTTTTCCGCCAAGCTTACATCGTAATTGGCGTCTTGGAGCAGCCGTGTCAGAATGCTTTCCACATCTTCACCCACATAACCCGCTTCGGTCAGGACGGTGGCGTCCACAATCGCAAACGGAACATTGAGCATCCTTGCAATCGTTTTTGCCAACAAGGTTTTCCCGCTACCCGTTTCACCAACGAGGATTACATTGGATTTGTCTATTTCCACTTCATCTTCGCCCGATTTCGGATTAAGAATCCTTTTGTAATGGTTGTAAACGGCTACGGAAAGGATTTTTTTGGCAAATTCTTGTCCGATGATGTATTGGTCGAGAAAAACTTTGATTTCTTTCGGGGACTTCAAAGGAAGCGGGTCAAAATTTTCTAAATTTTTAAAGGCCACCTCTTCTTGGACGATTCCATGCGCTTGTTCGATACATTGGTCGCAGATATGACCATCGATTCCCGCCACCAAAAGATTCACTTCGCTTTTACTCCTCCCGCAAAAGGAACATTTATTTTCTTCCAATTTATTTTTCATTTATCAAAGGGTGGCAAAGTTACGAATTTAAGCCAAAATTAATAGCATAAAAAAAACAGCAACACAATACCGTGTCACTGTTTCAAAATTAAAATCCTCTAAAACTACTTAATTTGATTAATGCTTTGGGTTCATTCCACAAACAGAATCTTTCTCGTCTTTGTGAAATCCATAATTTGTAATTACAAAAGAATCCTTTTTATTTGAACCCAGCGGCAAAATCGCTGTTACAAAAGCGTTACATTTCAAATTAAAACTAAAAATGAGTGAATTGCAAAACCCCTAGAATAACAAACAGGAACCTTTTTATTGTCTGGGCAATAAAACCTCATCTACCATTCCGTATTCTTTGGCTTGGGTAGAAGTCATCCAATAGTCTCTTTCGCCGTCTTTCTGAATCCGTTCAAAAGGTTGGCCTGAATGGTGGGCGATGATTTGGTACAGCTCGTCTTTCAACATCAAGATTTGTTTCAAGGTGATTTCCATATCGCTTGCCTGACCTTGCGCACCGCCCAGAGGTTGGTGGATCATCACCCTGGAATGTTTCAAAGCGGAACGTTTGCCTTTGGCACCGGCACAAAGCAAAACTGCGCCCATCGAAGCTGCCATTCCGGTACAGATAGTCGCTACTTCCGGTTTCACCAACTGCATGGTGTCGTAAATGCCCAAACCGGCATGAACGCCGCCGCCCGGCGAATTGATGTAAATCTGGATGTCTTTGGCTGCATCTACACTTTCTAAAAACAACAATTGGGCTTGGATGATGTTCGCGATTTCATCGTTTATAGGTGTTCCCAAAAAGATGATACGGTCCATCATCAACCTTGAAAAGACGTCCATTTGGGCTACATTGAGTTTACGTTCCTCGACGATGTACGGGGTCATGCTTTGGATGTAACCGTCTATATGAAGGCTGTTGATTCCTTCGTGCTTTACAGCATATTTTTTAAATTCTTCTCCGTGATTCATAATGTTTAATTAATGTTCGTGATCGTGGTCATGGGTGTGGTCATGATCGTGGTTGTGCTTTTTTGCTTTTTCTGTAACCACTTCGATGAATTCATCAAAAGTAAGGCCTTTTTCTTTTACTGACACATTGTCCTTAAACAGGTTCAACATCTTGTCCGCAAAAACCTGGTCTGCCATTCGTTGATATTCCTGTTGGTTGCTCAGCGAACTTTGGACGATTTTGTCCATGTCTTCATCCGGCACATTGTTCTGCCCGTACATGGCAAACTGTTCTTTGATGATTCTGCGGGTCGCTTCCTGCACGTCTTCGTGGGCAACCTTCAGTTCATATTTTTGTGCGATTTTGGACTCGATTAACTGGTAACGCAGGCTGTCCTCCATTTTTTTTACTTCCTGACTGGCTTGTTCCAGACTCCCGATTTCTTCGTTCGAGAAATGCAGCCAGCGCGAAAGGAATTCAGTTGGCAAATCGAATTGGGTATGTTCGATCAATTCCTCCACCACGTCATTCATCAGTTGTTTATCGGTTTCGCGAACGTACATTTTTTCGGCTTCCTCTTTGATTTTTTGACGAAACTCTTCTTCAGAGCTTACCGAACCTTCGCCATAAATTTTGTCAAATAATTCTTGGTTTATTTCGGCACTTTCAGTTTTCGTTATTTCCCGGATGGTGAATTCCAATTCGGAATCAAAATCTTGGATTTCTTCAGGGGATTTGTCCAAAAGCGTTTCCAAATTAGCACTGTCTTCATATAAATCCTTGGGTTGGATGCTGATATGATCACCTACTTTTTTATCGATGAATTTTTCGGGTTTCGCGATTTCGTCAGCGAAAAGGAAAGTTTCCTTTTCCAAATCCCCGGCTTTCATTTCGACCTTGATATTTGAACCTTTTTCCACTGTCTCCAATGGTTTCAAAGTCCCGAAACGCTGGGCGAAATTGTCAACGTATTTCTGAACTTCTTCTTCAGCCACATTGACTTTGTAACCAATGGTTTCTATTTTTGACAAATCGATGTCGAACTCCGGAGCCATTCCCAATTCAAATTCAAAATCCATTTGGTCGGCATCCCAATCAATATTTTCTTGTTGTTTCGGAAGCGGGTTTCCCAAGATGGAAAGTTGTTCTTTTTGGATATAATCGTTGATACCGTTTTGCAACAATTGATTTACTTCGTCAAAAACAATACTTTTCTCATATTGTTTCCTCACAAAACCCATCGGAACTTGGCCTTTTCTGAATCCTTTTATGGTAGCCGTTTTGCGGTAATTGTTCAGTGATTTTTCGACTTTGTCTTTGTAATCTTCTTTTTGGATGCTTATGGTAAGCACCGCATTCAAGTCATCAATATTGTTGCGGGTAATGTTCATTTTTCTTAAAAATTTTGGTCTGCAAAGGTATGAATTTATCGCTAACGAATTACAAGATTTCAAAAATAGGATTGGAAGGAATCCGGCTTTAAATTCTGAATCAGAAATAGTGATTTATCGGGTTTTGTATCTTTGTAAGAAATTTAATAAAATGAACTTAGAGACCAAAATAATGGACCAGATAAAAGAAGCGATGAAAAGCAAAAACACCATCGCTTTGGAAGCACTCCGCGCCATGAAATCGGAAATACTTTTACTGAAAACTTCTGGTGGAAGCGGAGAAGTGTCGGAAACACAAGAAACCGCTTTGCTTCAGAAACTCATCAAACAGCGGAAAGAAGCGGCGGAACAATTCACGGCGAATCATAGAACTGAACTGGCCGAAAAAGAATTGGCACAAGCTGAAGTCATACAAGAATTTTTACCACAGCAGCTTTCGATAGAAGAATTGGAAATAAAAATCAAAGAAATCATTGTACAAACCGGTGCGGAATCTGCAAAAGACATGGGTAAAGTCATGGGCACTGCATCTTCCACATTAGCCGGAAAAGCAGATGGAAAAACCATTGCCGAAACCGTCAAAAGGTTATTGGGTGAATTAAATTGAATTTCCATATCCGTTTAAAGTCGGATAAAAATCTCATTACAAGGTAATTAAATATAATTAGCCAACTCGAAAATGTTAAAATCTTAAAAATTTTAACATTTTTCCTATTTTTAACAAAAGTTTAACCGCCTCTTTAAATTCTTTCATACAAAGGCATTCGAGCCGTTTAGACTGTTCATCGGAGATTCATGGAAGTCCCATTCAGCTATGAAAACGATTCCTCCTTAAATTTGCACATCGTTTGAAAACAAAATAGATATGAAATCAATATTAACTTTCATCTTACTTATCGGCTTCATCACCTTAGGCGGAGCGGGCTTGTACAACGGAGCTACTTGGCTTTCCGGTAGCGGAAAAGCATCTTGGTACGGCGATCAGTTTCACGGTAAAAAAACAGCGAGCGGAAAAGTTTACAACATGAATGAATTGACGGCCGCACACAAAACCCTTCCATTCGGAACTAAGGTAAAAATCACCAACCAACGCAACGGGAAATCGGTTGTGGTAGAAGTGAACGACCGTGGCCCATTTGTAAAAACCCGGCAATTTGATTTGAGCAAAGAAGCCTTTAAAACCATTGGAAATTTAGACAGAGGCTTGATGCCTATCGATTACGAAGTAATCAATTAAATATTTCCTATAAAAAAATTCCATAAGCACCTTTTCAGGTGCTTTTTTTATGCCGGATTTTAGTACATTTATCCCAGTATAGAAACCATGGAAATCCTCTTTTATCTACTCAGTTTAATCCTGACTTTTCTTAATTTCATTCCTTTTCTTCCATCGCCCAAATGGTATGTCCGGGTGTGGGATTATCCGCGGTTCCAAATGCTGGGAATCGGTTTGGTAATCGCTTTGACCGCCTCTTTCACATTGGATTTCAACCGTTGGGAAAACATTGTCTGTTTGGTTTTATTGGGCCTCAATTTTCTTTATTTAGGTTGGATCGTTTATCCCTATACTTTTCTTTCATCAAAAATGGTGGTGGATGCCAATAAAAAAGCCGGAACAGAAAAGATTAAGTTAATGACCGTAAATGTTTACCAACACAATCAGGCTTTTGGGGAAACACTGGATTTGATTCAAAAAACAAATCCGGACGTGGTTTTTATTTTGGAAACCGATGAAAACTGGAAAAATGCGGTTCAAAATTTAAAAAAGGAATATGAATATTTTATAGAAATCCCGAAGGAAAATACATACGGAATGTTGTTTTATTCCAAAATCCCCATCAAAAACCAAGAAATCCATTATTTAATCGACGATGAAATCCCATCCATCATCGTTGACCTCCAATTTGGAAAACACCTGATGCGCTTATATGGCGTCCACCCTACACCGCCCGTTCCGCAGGAAAATACGGAAAGCACCGAACGCGATGCGGAAATTTTGATCATGGGCAAAAAATCAAAGGAATTCCAAGGGCCGTCCATTGTTTTCGGGGATTTAAACGATGTCGCTTGGAGCCATACAACAAGGTTATTTCTGAGGATTAGCGGAATGCTCGATCCGCGTATTGGACGCGGTATGTACAATACATTTCATACAAAATACCCGTTTTTCAGATGGCCTTTGGATCATTTTTTTGTGAGCAGCCACTTTCGTCTGCATCATTTAAAAGTAGAAAACGGAGTCGGTTCAGACCACTTCCCCATCAGCATCGAACTTTCCATTCACCCAAAAGACGAGGAAAAGGAATTAGAAACCAAGCCCGACGACAAAGAAGAGGCGCAAGCAATCATTGAAGAAGCGAAAGCCTAAGCATTCCATTCAAAAAAGGAAAATCGGACATTGCCGTAATTCCGGGTTTGTACAAATCCGGGCTCTGAATCGAATTGAAAACGGGATGAATGCTCCACGATTAACTCACCATCTTCAGCAAGCCATTGGTTATCCTTTACCAAATGGATTAATTTCAAATAATCCTCTTGGCTAAAAGTAAATGGTGGATCGGCAAAAACCACATCGAATTGCCCTTGGTTATTTCTTTTCAGAAACTGAAAAACATCATTTCTGAGAACGGAAATTTTATCTTCTACTTTTAAATCCTTGGTCACTTCGGACAGGAATTTCACGCAACCCGAATCCTGGTCGACAGCAACCATTTTTTCACATCCACGCGAAGCAAATTCCAAAGTAATGCTGCCGATTCCGAAAAACAAATCCAAAACCGAAATTTCGTCAAAATAATACCGGTTATTCAATAAATTGAACAAGGCTTCCTTGGCGAAATCGGTTGTAGGCCGAACCGGAAGATTGGGCGGGGCATTTATCTTTTTTCCTCTGAAATTTCCTGAGATGATGCGCATTGGCTGAGATTATGGAGTGTGTAATTTTCAAGAATTTCCTCGTCTTTAATCGCCGGAGCGATGAAACGAATGTATTTTTTGAGCAATTGGTAAACATTTGAACCGGGCAATAATTGGCCGTAACATTTCAATTCAATCTTATTGGCATCCAAACCAAGTTGTTCCAAAACAAAAAGGCCATAAAACAAAATATCCTCATCCGATTTTACTTCAAATAAATTGTAAAAAAGAATCCTGTTTTCCTGATTTACAACTACTTCCAAATAGTTTTGGCAAAGGTTCAGGTGCAATTCCGGTTGTTTGGAAAACTTAATTGAATCCATAAAGACCTGCCCGGAATGATGGATACTAACCGATGGATAGAATTCTTTCAATTTATCGAGCAAAGTTTGGCTGATACCATATACAAACGTATTCCCAAAACGGGTTGGGCTTGTCAAAATCGCATTGTTTTCAAATTCCGCTTCACTCAAATTCAATAAGGTTTCGTGGGAAATATTCAAGTATGAGTCCGGAACCAAATTGAAAAAAGTTGAAACAAAACCTGTGGAAACCGCCCGGTAATTCCTTCTCAACTTCAGATTCACTTCTAATTCCTTTACCACTTCAGCTTCCCAGCGGTTCGAATGTGTAACTTTAAATTTCGAAACTTTTCCCTGCTTTCCGTTTTCGTCCCGTACGCAATAAGAAAATCCTTCCCCGTCAAAAAGGAGGGACAAAGCATTTGCGGTATTTGAAAAATGATCCAAAAGAAGTCGATTAATTTGAATTTGTAAAGATAAAAGTTTCTGATTGAATACTAAATAATTTAAATTTTCCAGATAAATTGTAATTGAATTTTACAAAATACTCATTTTTAAATAATTGAAAATTACAATTGAGTTGCAATCATTTCACAAGGAATCGGATTTTTAAAAGATGAGATTTGAATTGAACAAATCAAAAAATATAATCATATGAAAAAATCAAAAATCATCCTTGTCGTTTTTTCCTTATTAATCCTTTTCGGATGTGAACAGTATTCCGGCTATGAAACCAGCGAATATGCAACCGAGAACGAAGGCGAACCGCTCTTGGATTCGGCAATTTTAAATTCTGAAATCCCGCTCAGTTCTACCGCCGCGACTTATCAAGACCCTGAACGGCAATTCGTTAGGACTGCGGACTTGTCTATGGAAGTGGAAAATGTTTATCAATCCACCACCCGAATTGAAAAGAAAGTTGCTGAATCGGGTGGATTCGTGACAGAAAGTCAGTTGTACAGCCGGGTGCTTTCAAAAGAAGTTTTTGAAATGGATGCCGACAGTGCCCGAGAAGTGAAAAAATATTTCGTTCAAAATACGATGACCGTTCGGATTCCGCAGCAGGAACTGGGGAATTTCTTGCATTCCTTGGGAGATGAAATGAAATTTCTTCATCACCGAAATATTTCTGCGGAAGATGTAAGCCTGAACTTTGTAATGGCTGAATTGGAAAAAAACCGATTGGATAAAACCTCGGAAAAATTAGGAGAAATCAACAAAGAATCCGGTAAAATTCCCGATAAACAAAACGTTGTGAGTTCTTTGGATGAAAAGCATTCTGAAATCAATTTCCAAAAAATTTCAACCCTCAAATTAAAAGATGAGGTTGCTTTCAGCACGGTGACTTTGCTTTTGAACGAAAAAGAAAAAATTGCCGAGACCGTCGTTGCCAATCTTAAAAATCATGACAGTCATTATCGCCCGGGATTTTGGTACAGTGCCGGGAAATCCGTTGAGAAAGGATTTTATTTCTTCCAGTCTGTATGTCTGGTATTGCTTTATGTCTGGCCGATTTGGCTGATACTTTTAATCGTTTTTTTCGGAATTAAATTCTATCGCAAAAAAGCAGGCCTATCCTGATTGGTCCAAACCATTATTAAATCTTTGAAATCCCCGATAGTTTTATATTTTCGGGGATTGTTATATGGTAGAAATTTGTAATTTTGAAAAAAACGTTAAGATACTAATTTGAGAACCATTGCCGTCATCCCTGCACGCTATGCATCTACCCGTTTTCCTGCAAAACTCATGGCAGATTTAGGTAAGAAATCCGTGATCCGGACCACGTATGAAAATACAGTCAAAACCAATTTGTTCGACGATGTTTTTGTGGCTACCGATTCGGAAATCATTTATAACGAGATATCCAATCACGGTGGCAAAGCCATGATGAGCAAATCGACCCATGAAACCGGAAGCGACCGGATTGCAGAAGCCGTTCGGGAAATAGATTGTGATATTGTTCTCAATGTACAGGGTGATGAGCCTTTTGTGCAAAAAGACGCATTGGATAAACTGATTCAGGTTTACCGAAATGATTTCAATAAAGAAATTTCACTGGCAACGCTGGCGCAGGAAATCTTCGATGAAGACGAAATCAATAATCCCAACAGTGTAAAAGCGATTTGGGACAAGGATAATTTTGCGCTTTACTTTTCCCGGAGTCCCATTCCATATCCGAGGGAGACGAACTTCCGGGCGAGGTATTTTCAGCACATCGGTATTTATGCTTTCAGAAAAGAAGCCTTACTGAATTTCTCAAAGCTTCCCATGCTTCAGAATGAAAAAGCGGAAAAGCTGGAACAATTGCGTTACCTTGAATACGGTATGAAAATCAAAGTCCTTGAAACCGGATTTATGGGAATTGGAATCGATACCAAAGAAGATTTGGAAAGGGCAAACCGGTATTTATCGGAACTCACTAAAACTAAGGGTCATGAGTTTTAAAAATTTTCCTATGGTTCCCCGCGTCATTTATGGCAAGGGAAGTTCTAAACAAGTTGAGGAAATTGCGAATCCCGTCAGGAAAAACGGATATCCCATTATTTATTTCGCTGACCATTGCTTCAAAGATAAACCTCTGGTCAACCATATTCCTGTCAAAAGGAATGATAAAATCATCTTTATCGATACGACAGAAGAGCCCAAAACTACGGATGTTGATAAAATCAGGGATGCGCTCAAAGAAGAATTCGGTAAAGTTTCCGGAATTATAGGTTATGGTGGTGGAAGCGTGCTAGATATGACCAAGGCCGTTGCGCTGATGATGACCAACGAAGGTTCTTCTGCAGATTACCAGGGTTGGGATTTAATAAAAAACGAAGGGGTTTACCATGCCGGGATTCCTACTTTAAGTGGTACCGGGGCTGAGGTTTCAAGAACCTGTGTTTTGACAGGGCCTGAAAGAAAATTAGGTTTAAATTCTGATTTTACGCCGTTTAATCAGGTGGTTCTGGACCCGCAGCTTACCGAAGGAACACCAAAAGAACAGGCATTTTTTACCGGAATGGATTGCTATATCCATTGCATCGAGTCGCTCAATGGAACCTTTCTGAACGCGTTTAGCAAAAGCTATGGCGAAAAAGCATTGGAACTTTGTAAAAAAATCTATTTGAAAAAAGACGAATGGGACGCGGAATCCTACGAAGACCTGATGATGGCTTCCTGGCACGGCGGCATGAGCATTGCGTATTCACAAGTAGGGGTCGCGCATGCGCTGAGCTATGGCTTGTCTTATGTGTTAGGAATTAAACATGGCGTTGGAAATTGTATCGCCTTTGACCAAATTGAAGCGTTTTATCCGGAAGGCGTTCGTGACTTCAAGAAAATGGTTGAAAAATTCGAAGTGGAAATTCCGCAGAATATTTGTGCTCAGATGAGCGAAGAAGAAATGAATAAAATGGTACAAGTCGCTCTGAACCTCGCACCGCTTTGGGAAAATGCTTTGGGCAAAAACTGGCAAAAAATTATCACCGAAAAAAAATTAAGAGAATTGTATGAGAAAATGTAAGTTGTGGAAGACCGCTTTAGGGTTGTTTGTATTTATTTCAATTACAGCCATTTCGGTTTCTGCTCAAACCGCCGAAAGCATCATCAACCAGCATCTCGAAAACTCGGGTGGCATTGAAAAATGGCGAAGCCTGAATTCCATTATACTCGAAGGTGAAGCGACTTTGGGCGTTGAACAATCCTATCCGATTATCATTTACCACAGAAGACCCTACGAGAAAAAGGTCGCTTTTATCATGGATGGAAAAGAAATACTGAATGAAGGTTATGACGGGAAAAACGGTTGGACTTTCAATGAAATTTCCAAAAAGAATGAAAAAATTCCCGGTTATCAACCCGATTCTTTCGATTCCGACATGATGGAATACAACAAAAAAGGCTTTGAAGCGGAATATGTCGGAAAAGATAAAGTAGAAGGGAAGGAGTGCTACAAAGTAGTTCTGACCAAACACACCAACAAAATCACCTATTGTTTTTCCGTGAAAGATTATTCCCTATTGTCTGAGGAAACTTCTGAGGAAACCATATTGTACTTTGATTACAAAAGTTTCGGCGGTTTAGAATTCGCTACCAAATTGATAGGAAGGCCTAAAGATGGCGGTGAATATGTAATTCGTTTCAACAAGATTCAAATCAATCCAAGCATTCCGGACAGGATTTTTAAATTCTGATGAATTATCGCCTCATCCCGATTTCAATTCCCTTGATTCTCCGGTAAAGTTCCGTCGCATAATTATCGGTCATTCCCGAAACGTAATCCAATACGCCCAGAATTTTCTCGTAATCGGATTTGTCCTCGTACAAAAACTGATTAGGGATTAATTTCACGGCTTTTTGTTCCGATTTACTGCGGTTTTCAGAAGATTTCAAAACCGGAGGAACAAAATGCGAAAGCAGTTCATACATCACGTTGTATCCCGCATTTTCGATTTCGACCACCGAATGATGGTTATAAATGTATTCCACCGAAAATTTTTCAATCGCATTTAAAACTTCCGACGCATCCGGATTATTTACCTGAACCAGTTCCAACAGTGGTTTTCCCAGTTGACCGTTTAGAATGATTTCAAAATGATTTTCATAAGCTTTGGCTACATTGAGAATCAATTGTCCGATGGATTTCGCGCGGAGATAGGAAATTTTTTCATTCTTGTCCGAAATGGTTTCCAATCGTTTTCCAACCCGTTCAATTCCCGATTTGTCGAGTGATTCAATTAAATCCAATAAAAGATTTTTACACTTATCATGGTCGATGATACCCAAACGATGCGAATCTTCCAGGTCGATGATGTTGTAACAAATATCGTCCGCAGCTTCTACCAGCCAAACGAAAGGGTGCCTTTTGTAAATCAGAGGTTCATCGCTTTCACGGATCATTTGTGTTTCAGCGGCTATTTTTCCGAAATTTTCTTTTTCGGATTGAAAAAATCCAAACTTTTTTCGATGCAGAATTCCTTTGGTTTTGGCAACCGATTCACAAGGATATTTAGCGATGGAAACCAACGTTGCATAAGTAAGCCCCAACCCGCCTTCTGATTTGCCGGACTGTTGTTGGGTAAGGATTCTTATGGCGTTTGCATTTCCTTCAAAATGAATAAAATCCGCCCATTGCTTATCCGAAAACAAGGATTTGAAATCTTTTTCATTCTTTTCAAAATAAGAAGCAATCGCATCTTCTCCCGAATGCCCGAAAGCCGGATTCCCGATGTCGTGACAAAGACAAGCCGAGGAAATCACATTGTAGAGATTGTGCCTGTAAAATTGACGGGACTCTTTGTTTAATTTTTCTTTATAATTTCTATAGATGAACTCACCAACCAGACTTCCCAACGAGCGTCCAACCGAAGCCACTTCTAGCGAATGTGTCAATCGATTATGGACAAAGACGCTGCCCGGAAGCGGAAAAACCTGTGTCTTATTTTGTAAACGACGAAAAGCCGACGAAAAAATAATCCGGTCAAAATCGCGCTGGTATTCGGTGCGGGTGTCCTTTGTGGCATTGGTACCGAGTCGTTTCGGCGAATAGATAAGGTTCAAATCCATCATGAAACAAAGATAGTTTTATTGCCGAGAATACCTTATTTCTAATTCTTTGATTCTTTGTGGCTTTTTTACCGGAAAGGAAAATGTAATTCCGCCGAAATGTGAATTAATTCCCCTGAAATCTTTGTTGGTTAAATTCCAATTGTATCCATAGACCAGTTTGAGACCAAATAACCCAAAACCAATTTCCGGCCGAAAAACCAATGCACCGTCATCGAAATCGGTATAATAAATGGCATTCAGGCCAAAAGCTATTCCACCGCTAAACCAAAAACCGACTTTGGGCCCAACGATAAAATCCTGTCCAATCCGGAATTCAGTCCCTATAAATTTCACAAAAGAAAGTAAGTGGTGCGAAGAATTCAGTGAAACCCCGACTTCACCATAACTGTATTTCCCTAAGTTATACCCCAGGAAGACGCCCAAGACATTGTCATATCCATAGCTTGTGATTTTAAGAGAATCATTTTTTTCGGCCACTGACAAAACTGAACTTTCAAAGTTTAGTGAATCTTTCTCTTGCCCGGAAACAATTGAAACAGAAAAAGCCAAGACCAAGAGAATCAATAATCGTCGAAACATTTCTTACTATTTAACAGGAACTTGAAACAAAAAATCACCAGCTTCCGCTTGCGC
>JAEZDQ010000095.1 GCA_023433225.1 Bacteroidota bacterium
GTAGTCATGAACCTGTTTATTGGCGATTTCCAACGTCCGATTGGTTACATTGTCTAAAAATTGCTTGTCGTGCGAAACCAAAACGACAGCTCCCGGATAATCCTGTAAAAATTCTTCGAGCCAAAGAATCGAATCTATGTCCAAGTGGTTGGTAGGCTCATCGAGCAGTAAAACATCGTGTTTCTGCAAAAGCAATTTGGCCAGTTCAATTCGCATGCGCCATCCGCCGGAAAATTCATCAGTAGACCGATGAAAATCCTCAGCTTTAAAACCAAGACCAAAAAGGATTTTTTCCATTTCGGCGTCCTTGGTATATCCGCCCAAAATATTAAAACGATCGGTAAGATGGGTGATATCGTCAATTAATTTGGCGTAGCCATCGCTTTCATAATCGGTGCGTGTCGTAAGCTGTTCATTGGTAAAATCGATTTTTTTCTGAATTTCATTCAATTGTTCAAAAGCGCGGCCCGCTTCATCCCAAACCGTTCTTCCGCGTTCGAAATCGATGTCCTGTGTCAAATAGCCCACGCTTACTTCGCCTTCGTGTACCACATCGCCTTCATCTGCATCCTGTTGTTTGGCCAAGATCTTCAAAAGTGTTGATTTTCCCGCACCGTTTTTCCCGGCAAGCCCTACACGATTGCCTTTGTTGATGCGAAATGAAACATTGTCAAATAAATAATTTCCCGCGAAATGAACCCCTAAATTCTGAACTAATAACATTTTGCAAAAGTAATCGTTTCAGGTTGATTTGAGAATTAGATAATTTGAAGATTTTGGAAAGAAATCATTCTGCTGTTTTCTTAATTTAATTTCAGGTATTCAGACCCAAAGACAGTCCTGAAAATCAGTTAGCATGTGAAATAGTAATCCGACCGCAATAATTCTCGTTTTGGGAAAAAATAACAAAACACAATAAACAGCCATTGCCGGATAAGTATGCAAAATATGATGGTTGATGCTGCATCGGTTCGGGTCAAAAATCGGATTGGAAAACAAATGATCTAAATCGACCAACATGGTTGCCAGCATAATCAGCCATGCTTTTTTCCAGTTTTTCCGAAAAAAAAGGTACGCAATCAGGCCGGGAAAAAGGAAATGCAGTCCGTAATGAACGATCCATTGAAGGATTTTCAGCGCTTCAATCATTGTAAAAATATTTGTTATTGAACCGGCTTACATCTGCTTCCGGGTCTAAAGGTTGGTTGTTTTCAGTGAAATTGAATAAATCTTCGGCCATTGCCGGGCCTAAAAGCGTACCGCGCGTTCCCATTCCGTTTAAAATAAAAAGATTTTTATGAATTGGATGCGGACCCACTACGGGGCGGCGGTCAATAATCGTTGGTCGGATACCCGCCGCATGTCCGGTAATTTCAAAATTTCCTTTAAAGAATTCACGGAGATGCTGAATCATTTCTTGTTTTCCTTTTTCGGTAGGGTGGGGTGTCAAGTCCTCACGGTCATAAGTTGAAGCGGTGAAGCAGGTTTTTGGGTCAACGGGCAGTAAAAAATTATGGGCTTTCCAAATGGCTCGGGGTATTTCAGTTTCCGTTTCGATTTTCAGCACCTCACCTTTTACGCCGATAACGGGAAGGTAATTGAAAAAAGGATTTTCCGTAACCCCAAAACCTTCGCAGCAGACAATTTTTCGGGCTTGGATATCCTTGTAGTGAATTTGATTGTCAGAAATTTTGAGTTCATCATAATCCAGTTTTTCATTTCGGTAACAACCTTTTTGAGCGAGGAATTCCCGAAAATCAGTCAGACATTTAGCCAAGTCAATCCGACCGGTGTTTTTTACTTCTCCGTAGCCTAAAGGAACCTCAAAATCCGGATGAAAGAATGGAATAATTTCTTCCGATAAAAAATCTGTCAATTCAGGTTGATTTGATTTTTTCTTCCATGCGCGGATTTCATTTTCGTCTTTGATAATCCGTCTTGTTGGGATTTCGTGGATGTAATTCCGATCGAGTAACTTTTCAAATTCGGAAAAATAGTCAAACATCAAATCCAACTGCAATTGGGCATTCCATATGAGTGAAAAACGCTTAAGTACAATGGGATTGTAAACGCCTACCGCAACAGAAGAAGCTTGGTTCTTATCTTCGTCAATGATTAGGAAAGATTTTTTTTCGCGCATTAATTTCAATGCGAAACAACTTCCGGCAATGCCTTTTCCAACAATCAGGTATTCAACACCTAACATTAGATATGTTTATAATTTTTTTTGTAAGTGTCATGTAAAATAAAAATAAAGTAATATATTTGACGGCTTTTCTAATTAACACATTTTAAATAATTAACACTAAATGATGAAAAAAATCCATTTAATTATCTTTTTGCTCTGTTCGGCAATCTCTTTTGGGCAAATCCGCTCAGTGTCAAATAAGATACAGGAATTGGTTTCCAAAAATCAAGAATTTCAAAGCTATGAATTATTTTCTGTAAACAATGATGTTTACAAAACAACAAAATATTTTACCTCGGCAACGGATGTGACTGTATTGAATTTGGATGAAACCCAACTGCAAAGACTTTTGGACGAAGCACCTGAATACATCGAAATCGCCATCCCTTATCAAGGCGAAATGGTTGAGGTAGAGTTGTTTAAACATAATATTTTTACGGAATCTTTCTTTGCAAGAGACGAGCAAGGAAATCTGTTGGATTTTACTTTGGGTGAATATTACCGCGGAGCGATTAAAAACGACAATGCATCTTTGGTTGCCATCAGTTTTTTTGAAGGTGATGTAATGGGTGTGATTTCTTCATATGAACACGGGAACATTACGGTTGGAAAGTCTTCGGATAGACAGGATTTTATCAGTTATTCCGATAAAAACCTTTTGGGTGAAAACCCTTTTGTATGTGGTGCAGATGATTTGGAAGCGAACCAACACACACCTGCAATTGATTTTGACCCGGAAATGATGTCCACAACCATGACGGAGAATTGTGTGAAAATTTATTATGAAATCGCTTACCGTCCCTACCAACAAAATAATTACAACATTCAGAATACGATTAACTGGATTACGGGAATCCACAACAATATCGGGACTTTATACGCCAATGACAATATCAACGTCGCCTTACATGAATTAAAAATTTGGACATCAGACGACCCCTATGACGGGACTTATGGAGAGAATTTAGAAGAATTCAGAAACACGGTTACCCAATTTAACGGGGACTTGGCTCATTTGGTAAACAATCCTTCAACTACGAGTGTGGCTTATATGAATTCTTTGTGTACAGATTGGAGGTATGCTTATTCCGGAATCAACATGACGTATGGACAAGTTCCTACATATTCTTGGACTATTATGGCAATGACGCATGAAATGGGCCATTCCCTTGGGTCTCCACACACCCATGCATGTGCTTGGAACGGTAACGATACCGCTATTGACGGCTGCGGTCCCGCTGCGGGATTCAATGAAGGATGCAATGCGCCACTCCCGACCAACGGTGGGACGATTATGAGTTATTGCCACTTGACATCTGTGGGAATTAATTTCTTGAACGGTTTCGGACCTCAGCCCGGTGCATTAATTCGCTCTACGGTCGATTCAAAACCATGTTTAGGCTCAGACTGTTCTTGTCAATCCACGATTCAAGATTTGGGAGTAGCTTACCTTGATAGCGGTGATATTCAAGTTCAAATCACTGATGATGCTTCGACGGAATGGCAATACAAAGTATATCCATACGGATCTCCCGAAACAGGAACTTGGCAAACAACCACAGCTCAAAACTTTACCATTTCCGGATTAGCCGATCACCAATATTATGAGTTGGTTGTAACCAATCTTTGCGGTGACATGGAAGGTGGACAAAAGAAAGAGATATTATTACCGGGCAGTTTCTGCGATGGAACTTTATTTACAGACACAGGAGGAGCTACCGGAACCTACGAGAATAACCAACATTTTGTAAAAACATTTTATCCGGCCACGCCTGATTATAAAGTATCATTAAATTTTGTAAGAATTGGCCTCCAAACGGATCAAGATTTCATGTATGTTTACAATGGAAACTCTATCGATGCTCCTGTCTTTGAAGGAGGAACCATCTCCGGAAATAATAATCCCGGACCTGCCTTCATTTCTACACACGCGACAGGTTCGATTACCATTGAGTTTGTTTCCAATGGGTCAGGGACAGCGTATGGATGGGAAGCTGAAGTTGACTGTGATGGCGTTTTGAGCATTGAAGATTTAACGGCGTCCAATGGAATTTCTGTTTATCCGAATCCCGTTTCTACCGTATTGAACGTAGATTCTAAATCAGAAATCTTATCGCTCAGATTAAACGATGTATCAGGTAAAACGGTATGGAGCAAAGTTACAGATTCACTCAAAGAATCAGTTAACATAGCCCACCTGCCAAAAGGAATCTATATATTGACGATAGAACTGAAGGGCCAAACGGTAACAAAGAAAATCATCAAAAGATAATCTTTTTAAAAATTAAATATTGAAAAAGCCGCGGTTTACGCGGCTTTTTCGTGTCTTAGGCATTCATTTCCAAAAGTGGGTCTATGAACTCCCGGGTGTTGGCCAGCCTCGGAACTTTGTTTTGCCCACCCAATTTACCGCGTTGTTTCATCCAGTCAAAAAACAAATTTTCCCGCGCAACCACTATTTTCAACGGATTTAATGTGATGTTTTTATATCGTTTGGCCTCGTAGTCCGAATTCAATTCCTGCAAGGACTTGTCTAAAATTTCCGCAAAACGATTTAAATCGTTGGGTTTTTTCTCAAATTCAATATTCCATTCATGCGCACCCTTTTCTTTACCCGACATAAACACCGGTGCCGCCGAATATTCTTTGATGGTCGAATGGGTAGCTTCACAAGCCCTCTTCAATCCCTCTTCTGCATTTTCAATAATCAGTTCTTCTCCAAAGGCATTGATGAAATGTTTGGTTCGCCCGGAAACCACTATTCGAAAAGGATTCAAAGAAGTAAACTTTACCGTATCTCCAATGATGTAGCGCCAAAGGCCACCATTGGTGGTAATGGCCAAAGCATAATTCTTTCCGGTTTCTACATTTTCCAAGGTAAGCACTTTGGGATTGGCCGACCCGAATTCTTCCATGGGAATAAATTCATAGAAAATGCCATTGTCCAACAGCAATAACATATCCTTTGAACCGCTTTGGTCCTGTATTGCAAAAAATCCTTCGGAAGCATTGTAAATTTCATAGAAATTCAAAGATTTCCGAGTCAGTTGGCGGTAAGTGTCTTCATAAGGCTTGAAACTGATTCCACCATGAAAAAACACTTCCAAATCCGGCCAGATATCGTCTAGATGCGTTTCTCCGGTTTGTTCCAATACGTAATTCAAGAGGACGAGCATCCAAGAAGGCACACCGGTCAGGCATCCGATTTCCTCTTTTACCACCGCGTCGGCAATGGCTTTCATCTTGGTTTCCCATTCACTCATTAAGGAAATTTGCTTATTGGGCGTATTTCTCAGTTCTGCATAAAAAGGCAGGTTATCAATCAGAATCGCGGATAAATCACCGAATAAAGTATCATATTTCTGGTAAATCTCTGAACTTCCTCCCAAGCGAAGGTTTTTATTTTTGAAAATTTCCGTGTCGGGATGGTTATGTAGGTAGAGCGCAAACATCATTTTTCCGGCTGCATAGTGGCAATCTTCAAGCGATTGTTCGCTGATGGGGATAAATTTGCTTTTGGCATTGGTCGTTCCCGATGATTTTGCAAACCATTTGATCTTTCCCTTCCAACTCACATCGGATTTCCCTTTACGGGCCTTTTCAATAAAAGGTTCGAATTCTTCATATGTAACCAGTGGGATTTGGGATTTGAATGCCGTATAGGAATTCACATCATGGAAGCCATACATCTTTCCGTATTCGGTATGGCGAGCCGCAGACAGGTTTGCGAACAATATGTTTTCTTGGGTTTCAATAGGGTATTTGATGAAGTTTTCGATTTGGCGCATCCGCTTGCTCATTACCATCTCCATTACTTTATTAATCAGTCCCATTGCCGGCATAATTTTGTACTTTAGTCACAAATTTAAGCAAAGACAATGATTTTTGAAGGACAGATTCGCAAGATGATTGCTGAATATACCAACCCCGTTCATTATTATTTGAATTTAAAGGATGATTTTCTGGATATTAACCAACAAATCGGTAAGAAAATCAGGATTATTCACGACCACAATGAATGCCTGAATTGCGGATTAGACCATTTCATTTACCGAATGGGCTATTGCAAAACCTGTTTCTTTACGGTTCCCGAAGCCAATGAAAACATCATTCGGCCCGAACTCTCCAAAGCGCATTTGGGCATCGGAGAGCGGGATTTGGAGTGGGAAATCAAGTTTCAATTACAGCCACACATTGTTTATTTGGCGGTTTCTTCGGATATCAAAGTAGGTGTGACAAGGGAGAATCACCAAATTACCCGGTGGATTGACCAAGGTGCTTCCTATGCCACCGTTTTTGCGAAAACCGACAACCGTTACGAAGCCGGACTCATTGAAGTCGAAATGAAAAACTATGTTTCCGATAAAACAGGTTACCAGAAAATGTTGCGGAATGATGTGCCCGAAATTGACTTGCTTCAGCAAAAAGACATTTTTAAAGTGTATATTCCGTCCGAACAATCCCGGTTTTATGTTCCAGATGGTCCGGTTTATACCTTTGAATATCCGGTAACGGCCTACCCTCAAAAAGTCAAATCACTGAATTTGCTCAAACAAAAGGATTACGAAGGAAAATTGGTGGGAATCAAAGGCCAATACTGGATTTTTGAAGACGGAACCGCTTGGAATGTCCGCGGCCATGAAGGTTTTTATGTAAAACTTGAACTATAAAAAGTGCCCGGGATTACCGGGCACCTGCTTAAACAACCTAAACTAATAGAATAAATTATTTTTTAATGAATCTCCGCGTGCTTGTTTTTCCGGAAGTAGTGGTAACCTTAAGGATGTAACTTCCTTTCGTAAAAGAAGAAACATTGATGGTTGATTGGTTTGACGAGCCGATTTTTCTACCTGACAAATCAAATATTTCAACCAAATTTATAGCTTCATCACTTATAATGTTTAACTGACTTTCAGCCGGATTTGGATAAATTTTGAATGAATAAGAAGCTGAATTTACATTTTGGATTCCCATATTTGGGTCACTGAAAATAAATGCAGATCCGGCATCCATCATTTCGTTTTCTCCGTTTTCATCGAAGTCATCTCGGGGCGCACCAATGATTAAATTTCCACCATGCAAATCCATGCTCCATCCATAGAACATCTCTTCGACAGCCTGCTCTGTTTCTATAGTTTGTGCTTCTTCCCAAAGGCCGTTGTCTGTTTTATGGTATAAAAACACTTGTCCGGGCTCCAATCCCCAAACGTGTGGAGCGGTAATGGCCATTTGGCTGCCATCCATTTTACAAAGCCATCCGAAAAAGGTGTTTTCATCAGAAACGGGACTTGGTATTTTCTGGATTTCAACCCATTCTCCTGCATCATTTCTTTCAAAGATGTAGGCCGCAGCAATATTTCCGCCGACGCTTCCTTCCGCGTAGGCTCCTATTACCATTTGGTTTCCGTCAATGCTGATTGAATTCCCGAAATAAGCATTGGGTTGCGAGTCTGAAGCTGAAATTTTCTGCACGAATTCCCAATCGCCATTATCATTTCTTTCAAAAACATAAGCGTTCCCGGCACCGTTATCTTCTCCGCTCGCTCCTGCAATCAGATAATCCCCGGAAATACTAACACCGATTCCGAAATTTCCGAAATCAACCAAATCGGGAGAAGTAATTTTGGTTTCGTTCCAGTTGTCTCCGTCTTTTTCGAAAACATAAACCGCGCCCAGCCAGTTGAATTCCCCCGGTGCCCCGGCGACAATGAAGTTTCCTTCTACGTCCAAAGTGGTGGGATTTACTCCGAGCAAAGCACCGTCACTGAAGTCAGAAGCGGTTATTTTTGTCCGGAATTCCCAAATATCTCCCGCCCGATCGTAAACATAAAGAGCACCTGCCCTCAATACGCCATTCACATCGGCTCTTCCCGCCGAAATGACCAGTAAATCATCGTTCATTTTTATACTTCCTCCGAATTCCGCCATTTCGGCTCCGTCAAAAGCAGTGATTTTTTCAGAAAACCCCCAGTCTCCGCTTTCATCTTTCCGATAAACATAAACGGCTCCGGCAGCGATAGCTTCACGCGAGGCACCTACTACGGCAAAATCATTGTTAATGGCTGCGGCAGACCCGAACTCGGCACGGCTTTCCCGGTCGCCTACAATTTTAGAGTTTTGCTGGAACTGTGCATTTACCAATGTTGACAAACAAAGAAGGGAACCTGCCCAAATAAGTTTGTGAGTTTGTAAAAATGTTTTCATCATGTGTTGTTTTTTTTGATTTTGTGAATTTGAAAAATAATTTGTAAAAACGTTTAAACTTATGAGAGACATTTTGTGACAAGGGGAGCATGTTTCTGATATTCAGCTCGCTAAGTGTTTGATAAAAATATTTTTTAAATCAAAAGCCCCCGGAATCTCCAAGGGGCTTTCAATTAACATGAAGGAAATCTTATTTCTTAATAAGTTTGTGCGTTTCCGTTTTTCCGTTTTTCAGGTAGATTTTTATCAGATAAATTCCTTTATTCAGGTGGGACACATTCAATTCTGAGGATGCGCCGGTCATCACCTGCTGCCCGGTCATTGTATAAATTTCAACGGAATTAATATCTTCTTTACTTTCAATATTTACAAAATCGGAGGCAGGATTCGGGTAAATCACTGCTGAATTTTCAGTAATCAAATCGGAATCGATCACTTTCAGTGTAGTTAAATCAAAGGTGTATTTAATTACACCTAATCCGGTTGTACCAACAAAAACATCAACATATTCATCATAAAAATGGAAGTCGGTTGAGGAAAAAACATGCGAAGAGTATAAGAAATGAAAATTTTCATCTTCTATAATCGTCCAGTTTTCCCCATTGTCTATAGAAACCATCACCGCAAACTCTGAAACTTCGGAATCGTGTGAAGCAGCAATGATGTGTCCGTCTGTTACGTTTGAATGT
This sequence comes from Bacteroidota bacterium, assembly GCA_023433225.1. GTDB lineage: Bacteria > Bacteroidota > Bacteroidia > Flavobacteriales > Weeksellaceae > Moheibacter. The sequence continues at coordinate 9,082 of JAEZDQ010000095.1, forward strand.
TTCAGGTTGTGTGCAAACAAATTGTTTAACTGAGACCAGTTTGAACCGCCGTCTGTAGAAGTGAAAACACCTTTATTGGTAGCGATGGACAATTGATCCGGATTCAGGGTGTTGGGTTCCAGTTTGAAAATCATATCGGCATCAATGTTCAATGTTTCCAATCCATTGCTGCTTACCGTCCAAGAGTCGCCACCATCGGCAGATTTGTGAACACGGCTTCCTTTGACAGCGGTTACGTTAGCGGAATTTTCGGGGTCAAAGAAAATTCCCGTTACCACACCGGAAGATGAAGGCAGCGTAATGGGTTCGGACTGTACGTTGTTGATATCGGAAAAGTCAATTTCATAAATTTCAGGATTTTCTCCGAAAGAAGAGAACGAAGCCCAGATTTTATTTGAATTATCAGGTAAAACGCTAAGGGTATGTATGTGATTTGAAAATATGGAATAAATATGATCCTGGGTTTCACCATGGTCACTACTCACTTTTAAGTTAAATCCCATGAAACCACCGGTATAACTAAACACTCTTCCGGGCAGGTTTCTGTCAATGAATATCGAAGTTCCCGAATTATTGGTAACAAAATTTAAGGGTAGAATATCATAAGCCCCGTTTTCACCGGTCTCTATGTTTTTGTGGTTGAATCCGAATTGGACTCCGTAATACAAATGCTCTTCATCGCCATTATTGAAATAATGGATGTTCCCGTCAGAATTGAAATAAGGCGTTTTTACCCTCGCAACCGTTTCGCCTTTATCCGTAGAGAACATCGGATAATAGTTTGCGCTTATGAAAATTTCATTTTCATTGAACGGGTTATAGGAAGCGTCCAATCCGTAATAATATCCTTCCAGATTGTCGGACGCGTTTTCATAAACGTGGATTTCCCAGTTCTGTCCACCATCATTTGAAATGAGGATTTCATTGTCTTCCAGGACAATCATATTTTGAGGATCGGAAGGATTGAACTGAATTACATTGATACAATCCAGTAAATAATCCGTCCAAGCAATCGGAACGATGTTCCATGTATCGCCCCCATCGGTTGATTTATATAAATTCTCCGGGTTTGCACCGAAACTGATTCCGGTTCCGACCCAGATTTCATTTGGATTTTGAGGGCTAAATGCAATCGGATTCAGTACAATTCCCGGGATTTTCTCAACCCAGTTTTGACCTCCGTCCTCCGAAACCCATAATCCGCCATCGGTATCCGTGTCTCCGTTTCCAAGTGTGATGTACAATTTGTTGGGGTTTGTCGGATGAACGGCTACTTGGCCCGGGAAAATGTTTAAATTCTCAAGGGTTGAATAAACTTGTTCCCAGGAATCTCCACCGTTGGTTGTATAAAAGGTCTTTTCGAAATTTGCGAGCCCGATTTTATATCCCAATGAAATCATGGCTACATCGGAATCGCTTTCAGAGATGTTATACGAATTAATCCAGTTTCCATCCGCTTCCGGATCCGGCATGGGGGCGATGTATTCATGGGCAATCGTCCGCGTAGCGATATCCAGTAAATATAAAGTGCGCGTAGCGACCTGGTTGTGCCCGTATTGCAGAAAGTAAGAAATATGGCTGTCTCCGTAAGTTTTTAAATTGTTTTCAAGCCTTCCGAAATAACCGTGCTGTTCCGCATAGAAAATATCCCAATTCTGTCCGTTATCATCTGAGGATAGGATATGGTTTCCCATAGTGATGGCGTAAAGCCGATTTTCGGTGGTTTTGTCGTAAGTGACCCCGAAAATCCGCCCGAAATCATCGGAACCGAAGACTTCAAATTGCGCAAACAAAAAAGGAGCGCAAAAAAGCTTAACTAATAATAAAAGTGTAATTTTTCTCATCTGTGTCATTTATTAAATCTGCTGCAAATTCACAATAAAGATTTAGAGTTCAAACTTTTAGAGAAGAAATACCACGACCGGAATCCGGAAAAAGCGTGACAATTATTTTAAATCGTTGAAAGATAGGCGTATAGGTCTGTTTCTTCTGAAAGGTTCATTTTTTTAATAATCCTTTCTTTTCGCTTCCGGCAGGCTTCTACAGTGATGTTCAGCAGGGATGAAATTTCCTTGGTGGAAAGGGTCATATAGACATAACTCAGGTAACGGATGTCGTTTGAGGTAAGGTCGGGATGAATTTCTTTCAATGACTTTAAAAATCCGTGATTTACTTCTTCAAAATGCGTGAAGAATTCACTCCAGTCCGTTTCTTTTTTCAAGTGGCTCCTGAGTTCGAAGATTCGCTTTTTCAGATTTTCATTTTGGGAAATTTCACGTTCGCGCGCCAGGGAGTCGATGATGTCTTCAATCAGTTCGTTTCGCGTAAAGACAGAAAGGACTTTGGCCGCCAACTGTCGGTTTTTGGATTCAATTTCATTTTTAAATTGCTCTTTTTCCAAAAGAGAAACCGCTTCCTGTTGAGCCATTTGCTGTTCGAGCAGGATTTTGTCATTTTTCTGCTTTTCCACTTCCAGCTCCGCTATTTTCTGGTTGCTTTCCGCTATGATTTTTCTTTGGCGGAGTTTAACAAAATAATTCCGAACGGCCCAGAATGTAATTAAGGTCAAAAACAAAATTCCCCCGAGAATAAAATAAAACAACTTTCGTTCGGACTTCAGCTTGTGCTGGCTTTCGGAGAGTTCATTTTGGTAATTTTGCAATTCAAATTTAATCCGGCTGTTTTCAAAAAGTTTTCCGTTTTTTATCTGATTCAGAGAATCTTTGGCCAAAATGACGGAATCCGTGTAGGCAAAAGCGGTGGAATTGTTATTCAGTTTTCGATAGAGTTCCGACAGCCGACGGAACGAGTCAATCTTGTTTTCAATGCTGGCGTTTTGGTCATTTCCCGCACGGCTTGCGTATTCAACAGCGAGGGGGAGATTTCCTTCGTTTTCATAAACATTCGAAAGAATCATATACACAGAGATCCTGTGCTCGCTCCATTCGGGGTCTTTTAATTTCGGCAATAACTGAAGAGCAAGGCTTTTTGCCGCTTTGTAATCCTTTCTCAAAAACAGGTTCTGCGCATTTGTGATTCGTGTTTGAAACAATATCAGAGGATTGTTTTTAAGTAAAGGAATCGCGATGTCAATATATTCTTTTGCCTTTTCGATTTCATTTTTTTCATTGGCCACGGTCGCCAGATTGGTAGCATACAAACCTATTTTTACACTGTCCCTGTTTTCACGGGCAATGCCGTAAGCTTTAAGAAAATATTCCTCCGCTTTGTCGAACTTCAAATCTTTGGAATAGAGAATTGCAATATTGTTCAACACAATCATTTCGTGCTGAGGGTCAAGTTCTTTCAGCGCGATTTTATAGGCTTCGAGATAATTATCCAAAGCTTCACCGTAATCCAGCATGAGGTAATAATTCGCTCCAATGTTGTTGACGGCAAGGAAAAGTTGTTTATGCCAATCGTTTCTTTGTGCAATGCTTTGCGCTTCCGTCAGGAGTTCGAGCGATTTTGCGTGGTTTTTATTGTTCATTTCCTGAACGCCTTCTACGATCATCCGGTTACAGTCTTCCACAGTTTGTGACTGTCCCAATGAACATAAACAACAAAAAACAAACAACAATATTTTTTTAAAATTCCCCACTTTTTAAAAATGACCGCCTAAAGATACAATAATCGAAAGACTGTTTAAGTGGTAAAAAGTTGCGTGATTGTATGAATAATCAATCCGACCAAACCACCGACGAGCGTGCCGTTGATGCGGATGAACTGAAGGTCTTTACCAACTTCCAATTCTAATTTTCGGCTTAATTCTTTGCCTTCCCATCCCGCAACCGTTTTGCTGATGAGGATTTGAACCTCTTCACTGTTTTTGAGAATCATCCGATAAAGAAAATGGCGAATCCATTTGTTTAATCTTTGTTTTAATTCTTCATCGTTTTGGAGTGAATCGGAGAGTTTTTGAATGTTTTTTTCCAGATATTGGTTCAATCCCGAATTGGGGTTGTCTATATTTTGATTGAGCATTTTTTTGATGGATTCCCAGGCATCATCGGCATATTCATTCAGATTTTCGGGAGAAATCAAATCTTCTTTCAGTTGGCTGAATTTTTCGTTCCATTTTTCTGAAATCAATAAATCTTCCGCAAAATTTTCTAGGTTTTCGGTTAATTTTTGTCGAACGAAATGGTTTTTGTCGGACTCAATTTCTTCGATGAATTTTGAAATTCCATCGGTCATTTCGCGGGAAATCCTTTTCCCGGCGAGAAAAGCAATAAAGGGTTTGTTTTCCGAAATCCGTTCCCGAATCATGTTCTGACTTTCATCTACATATTCCCGAAGTTGAGGTAGTAAGGTTTCAAGCAACTTGAGGTGTTCTCCTTTTTCTAAAATATAATGGATTCCGGAGGATGTTATTTTTTGAAAATCAATGGTTTTTAAAGTTTCTGAACCTTTTTTAGCTAAAAAATCCTTGACTTCCCCATCATCCAAATCGTGAATGATTTTTTTCACTAAATTGAGGGTTTCCGTTCCTAAAATTTCCCGACTGCTGGGTTTGTTCAGCCAGTCGGAAACAAACTTTATCACGTCCAGTTTTTCAATGTAAGGACGTATGTTTTTGGGATTGAGAAAGTTGGTTTTCACAAAGGAACCGAGGTTTCTGCCCAAGTCGTTTTTCTTTCGTTCAATCAAATTGGTATGCGGAATTGGGATTCCCAAAGGATGTCTGAACAAAGCCGTAACCGCAAACCAATCAGCCAGCGCACCGACCATTCCCGCTTCGGAAAAAGCTTCTACATAACCCATCCAAGCCTGTGGGGATTGGTGTTGCAGATAAATCATCAGCCCATAAATCAAAGCCATGAGAAAAAACAATCCCGTTGCGATGGTTTTGTGTTTTATCAGTTGAATTTCTTTTTGAGCGGGCATTTGAGGTTTGTTTTTTACCTTTCCGATAATTTATCAGGAGATTGGTTTGTATCAAACACGACATAAACTATTAACTCTTTTTTGGGTTCATTTATTCTGTACAGTATTTTATAATGCCTGACAGTAATCCTCAAATATTTGTTGTTGTATAGCTCGTCTTCATTTTGATAGGAAAAATGAACAGCGTTTGGAGCTTTTCTTATATCGGAAATTACATTTTTTGCGCCTTGTGGAGATTTATTTTTGATATAATTATAAATGTCCTTCAAATCTGACTTCGCTTCATCAGACCAAACTACCTTATAATTCTTTTTGGCCATTACCAATTCTCAATTTCTCTTTCCAAATCTTCGTCAGTAGTAAGTCTTCCTGCTTGATAGTCTTTCTCGGCTCTTTCTAATTTAGCATTCAGCATTGCGAGAGTAAGTGGTTCTCCATTTCCGGAATATCCAATGACTTCTTCTTTGTCCTGAAGAATTAATTCCTTTATTTTCAAGAGCATAGACTCCTTTTTTGTATTTAATAAATATTGAATTAATTCCAATTTTGTTGATTGAATATCCATAACCAAAACTTTATGCTAAGATACAAAAACGAAAGAAAAAGTATTTATCTGAAAACCGTCCAATCCGACTTCTTGGCTTTCTTAACTTTCACCTCATCATTTAATTCGAAATAAGGCGTAATCTGTTTTGAAAAAACCGTATCAGTTTTGACTTCTGACTCATCTTTTGTACAAAATGTGTTCATAACTTTTACCGTTTCATTTTGATCTAATTTATTGACATACAATGTTTTTTCTGACTTAATTTCATCATTCCAGAATTCACATTGGTATTGAAAATAACCATGATAAGTTATAAACGGAATCAAAGCAAAGAGAAAACCTCCGATGAAAAGCAGGATGTTTTGCCATTTTTTTCGGGATGATTTAATGGCTAAAATGAACAATCCATAAATGGACGCAGCCGACAAAAAAACCAGAATCTGCGGAAACCAAGAAGCGAAAACCCGATCGGTAAAATAAATGGAAAACCGTTCTCCCAAAAGGAAATACACCGCAAACCAGGCAATAAAAACCAGGCAGAGAAATTTTAGGGTATTGATCAAAATCCGGTAAAGTTTGGGCATTTTTTAACTATTCTTATTTATCCTTCGACAAGCTCAGGATGACTTGGATAATTTCTTGTCTTTTCGTCAGGCTGAGCTTGTCGAAGCCTTAATCATTTAAAAATTTATTCAAAACTTCAATCGCCGAGTCTGCCAAATTAGTTCCCGGCCCAAAAATCGCATGAGCGCCGTGCTCGTAAAGGAAATCATAATCTTGTCGCGGAATCACACCGCCCACCACGATGAACATATCTTCACGTCCGTATTTTTTCAATTCTTCCACCACCTCGGGCACTAAAGTTTTATGTCCGGCTGCCAAGGAAGAAATTCCCAAAATGTGCACATCATTTTCCACAGCTTGTTTGGCGACTTCTGCCGGCGTCTGGAAAAGCGGCGCAATGTCCACATCAAATCCCATATCGGCATAACTCGTAGCCACGACTTTTGCACCTCGGTCGTGACCGTCCTGACCCATTTTCGCCACCATAATTCTGGGTCTTCGTCCGAATTTTTCTGCGAACTGATTGGCTAAATTTCTTGCTTCCGCAAATGATGTATTTTGATTGGCTTCCATAGCATAAACTCCCTGAATGGATTTGGTTTGGGCTCTGTGGCGGCCGAAAACGCTTTCCAGCGCATCGGAAATCTCACCCAAAGTGACACGTCTTCTTGCGGCTTCAATCGATAATTCCAATAAATTTCCGTTACCCGATTTGGCGGCTTCGCTCAGCTGATTCAGGATTTCTTTTACTTTTTCCGAATTTCTTTCGGCTTTCATTTTATTCAATCGCGCAATCTGACTTTGTCGAACTGCAGTATTGTCGATTTCC
>JAEZDQ010000169.1 GCA_023433225.1 Bacteroidota bacterium
GTACAAACTATATTTCCCGGCAGGTAAATGCTTTCCCTCAATCAACACATCTTTGTTGATTTCAAAAACAGTGGCTTCATTGGCACCGGTTCGCCAAACTTTTCCGAAAGGCACAATGTCTTTCCCGAATTCCCTTCCTTTTAAAAACGGGCGACTGTAAACGATTTCCACGCTCAGGTCGTCCAGATTGGTTTCAATGGAATCCATCGGGCTCACCCGGTTGTTTCCTGAAGACTGAGCGTTTGCAAAGAAAAAACTGAACAGAAGGACGACGGTAAAAAAACAAGTTGATTTCATTATGACTGAATTTTAGGGATATAAATTTAAGACTTTTTGCGCTAGCTATTTGACAAGTTTTGTGCCAGTCCGGCCGATAAATCTTAAAAATTTACAGAGATTAAATTATAAAACGGTCTGTTTTTCTAACATATGGAATTATCACAATTGATCTGATTATTGCTATTTTTATGTTTGGATTTATTTCTCAAAGTTTTACGGAAACCCTAAAATTCATAGGTGAGTTTTGGCTTAACTTTTCGGTAGCTCTTTTTGGGATTATATGGATTTGGTTATTTCATCGGTATTAAAATGGAGGAATATGCAAGTAAAAATTCATTTTTTTCAATTCCTATAGGAATTCTGGGATTATTCTGAATTTTGATTTTGGGAATATTTACCGGTTCTTCGGTTGGGTTTTTTGAGGAAGGAATACACGATGCCAAAAATTGGAATGAATTAAAGAATAGCTTGTTTGATTATTATGTTAAACCGATGTATTTAGTTATTTTCTTTGGTTGTATTCCCACTACAATTACCGGTGGAGTTTTGGGATATTTATTAAAGATGGATTGATTTAGTTGAACCTTGTCAAGGTTAATCTTCACAATGAAAATAACCTTGACAAGGTTTTTTCTGAATCACTTCAAAAAATTAACCCAGCATTTTAATCGAAAGTTTCACGCCTTCAATCAATTGAACGATTTCCTCTTTGGTATTGAAAACCGCAAAAGAAGCCCGGACGGTTCCTTTGATTCCGAAATGCCGCATAATCGGTTGGGTACAATGGTGGCCGGTCCGCACTGCGATTCCTTTTTTATCCAAAATCATCCCCACATCGGACGGATGAACGCCCGGTAAATTTAAATTGAAGGAAACCGCACCCGCACGAAGCGCATCCTTTCCGTAAATTACCACTTCTTCCAACTCCGAAAGTTTGTCGGTGGCATAAGAGAGCAATTTATCTTCATGCCGATGAATTTTCTCTATCCCAATGGAATGGATGAAATCAATCGCGGTTCCCAAAACAATATTTCCGGCGATATTAGGTGTTCCGGCTTCAAATTTAAAAGGCAATCCGGCATAAGTGGAACGTTCCATCCAAACCTCTTTAATCATTTCCCCACCACCGTGGTAAGGCGGAAGTTCATTCAGGATTGCTTCTTTGCCGTAGAGGATTCCGGTTCCGGTGGGCGCATACATTTTATGGCCTGAAAAAACCAAAAAATCGCAATCCAATTTTTGGACATCGGTTTGGGCGTGCGGAACAGATTGGGCAGCATCTACCAAAACCCAAGCTCCCATTTCATGCGCCTTTTCAATAATTTTTTCAACTGGATTAATGATTCCCAGTGCATTTGAAACCTGATTTACGGCAACGAGTTTGGTTCTTTCGGTCAGGAGTTCATCCAATTTTTCAATTTCCAAAGTCCCGTTTTCACTCAGCGGAATGTATTTCAGTTTGGCCCCGGTTCTTTCGCAAAGCATTTGCCAGGGAACAATGTTGGAATGGTGCTCGATTTCGGTAATTAAAATTTCGTCATTAACTGAAACCAATTGCTGAAGTGCGTTCGCCACCAAATTAATCCCCTCGGTCGTCCCTTTGGTGAAAATCACTTCATGGGCGTGTTTTGCATTAATGAAATTGCGGACTTTTTCACGCGAATCTTCCATCATTACCGTAGCCTCCTGACTGATGGTATGGATTCCCCGGTGGACATTGGCATTGAAATTTGAATAATAATTATCGATTGCATCCAGAACCACTTTAGGTTTTTGAGAAGTAGCCGCATTGTCCATATAAATCAATGGGTTACCATTGACTTGACGGTTAAGAATCGGAAATTGAGAGCGGATTTCAGTAATATTCAACATATTTACAAATATAGTTAATCCCAAAGTTTAAACCCTAAGCGCAAAGATGATTTATCCCCTTAAAAATAGCTACCTATAGGTATTTCACATAAAAAACGCAAGGGATATTTTTGCTTTAAAATTTAATCATGAAAAACATTTTTTACAAATCACTTTTACTTGTCAGCCTATCTGTATTTACTTTTTCCTGTTTCGGATCGGATGATGACGGAACCGATCAAGCCTATTGCAATGTGGATAGTTACATCGACGCTTACCTCACGGCTGTGAACACATTTAACGCGAACCCTACTTCTTCCAATTGTGTCAATTTAAAAAACAAAGGAATTGCCTTGTTAAATGCGATTCATAATTGTGATTATTTTGAAGATGAAACTTATTGGGAAGATGCCATCGGGGTGTATAACAATGTGAATTGCAATGATTTATAACGCAAACACCTAATTTGTACCATTTTGAATAAGCCTGAAATCCATTCGTTTTTCAGGCTTTTTTATTTTATTGGATTTTTACAAATCAAAATCAATATTCACACCCAATTTTAAAGCGATGAGTTTGGTAATCCTTTGTTTGATTTGTGGAATTTGAACGTGTTCCAAAACCTCGGCTGCAAAAGCGTAGAGCAAAAGTGCTTCGGCTTCTTTCTTGGGGATTCCGCGCTGCTGCATGTAAAACAAAGCACTATTGTCTAATTGGCCTACCGTACAACCATGGGAACATTTCACATCGTCCGCGAAAATTTCCAACTGGGGTTTGGTGTCGATGGCAGCTTTGTTGGTCAACAAAACATTGTTATTCTGTTGGAAAGCGTTCAATTTCTGCGCTTCCGGATGCACATACACTTTTCCGTTGAACACCCCGTGGGCTTGTTCATCATAAATTCCTTTGTACAATTCATGGCTTTCACAATGCGGTGCAGTATGCTCGACCAATGTGTGGTGGTCAACGTGCTGCTTCCCGGCGATCACGGTTACGCCATTTAAAATGGAATTGCAATTTTCACCTTTTTGTTTAAAGTTCAGGTTATTACGCGTCAGTTTCCCGCCAAATGAAAAAGTCTGGACGGCTACGCGGCTGTCCCTTTCTTGTTCTATGAAAGTATTGTCGATTAAAGAAGCTTCTACCGCGTCATTCTGAATTTTGTAATAATCGAGTTCGGTGTTTTGTCCGACATGGATTTCGGTAACGGAATTCGTCAAATTCGATTTGGCATTCAAAGTCTGGTGGCGTTCAATGATATGCGCTTGGGCATTGTTGCCCAGAACAATCAAATTCCGCGGATGGTACATCACTTCGCTTTCGTGGGCAGTTGAAAAAAACATCAGCTGCACAGGTTTCGAAAGAATCACATTGTCCGGGATATAAATATAGGCCCCATCTTTGAAGAAAGCGGTATTGAGCGAAACCATGCTTTCATTTTTGTCCGCAATTTTTCCGTAATAATTTTCGATTACCGCTTGGTACATCATCCGGTTCATCGCACTGGAAAGCACACAAATATCCGCCTCCTCATGGGTCGTATTGGACAAATAACTGCTATAAATCCCATTGACAAAAACAATATTATAGGAATCAATATCATGGATAAAATATTGTTTCACATCTTGGTATCCCACCGAAATTTCTTCGGATTCGGGAAATAATTTATAGTCGGTTTTGAGCAAGGGTGCCAGATTGGTATATTTCCATTCTTCGTCTTTTTTACGCGGAAAACCTTTTTGGTCAAATAATTCGATGGCTTCGTGACGAAGATCGTCTATCCATTTATTTTTGGAACTCTTTTCATTGAAAACCAAATGCCTTGAAACCAAATTTTCTTTTAAATCTATCATTTTCTTGATGTATTGTTGTAAACTGGATGCTGTATAATGTGATGCGATTCCCATTATACATTTTACGTTTTACAAAAAATTAAACAGCTGCTTCTTCAATTACCCAATCATACCCACGGGCTTCCAGTTCATGCGCCAATTCTTTACCGCCTGTTTTGATTATTTTCCCATTGTTCAAAACATGGACGAAATCGGGAACGATATAATCCAAAAGCCTTTGGTAATGGGTAATGACTAGGACTGCATTGTTTTCATTTCGGAATGCGTTCACGCCATCGGCAACGATTCTGAGTGCGTCTATGTCGAGCCCGGAATCGGTTTCGTCCAGAATCGCCAATTTCGGATTGAGCATCATCATCTGGAAAATTTCATTCCTTTTTTTCTCTCCTCCCGAAAACCCTTCATTCAAAGAACGAGAAAGAAAATCTTTGCGGATGCCCAGCTTTTCGGCATTGGCACGGATGAGTTTCAACATTTCCGAAGCACCCATTTCCTCCAAACCTTGTGCTTTACGGGTTTCATTAATGGAAGTCTTGATGAAATTCGTTACGGTCACGCCGGGGATTTCCACCGGGTATTGGAACGAAAGAAAAATGCCTTTGTGGGCACGTTCATCCGGCCCCATTTCCAGCAAATCTTCATTTTCAAAATTGATTTCGCCTTGGGTTACCTCATAATCTTCTTTTCCGGCAATCACCGATGACAAGGTAGATTTCCCGGAACCGTTCGGGCCCATGATGGCATGAATTTCTCCCGGTTTGATTTCCAGATTGATTCCTTTTAAAATCTCTGCTCCTTCTTCGATTTGAGCGTGTATATTATTTATTTTTAACATTTTAATGATACATTTTGAGTTTTTGCGCACCGCGCATTCTATTGTTTTATAATTCTATTTACTTCTTATCCAACCGAGCCTTCCAATGAAATTTCCAATAATTTTTTGGCTTCCACCGCAAATTCCATCGGTAGTTTATCCAAAACTTCCCGGCTGAACCCGTTTACGATCAAAGCAATTGCTTTTTCGGTATTGATTCCGCGTTGGTTACAGTAAAACAATTGATCTTCACCGATTTTGGAAGTCGTGGCTTCATGTTCCAACTGAGCGGTTTTGTTTTTGATTTCGATATAAGGGAAAGTGTGCGCACCGCATTCATTGCCCATCAGGAGCGAATCACATTGTGAAAAATTCCTGGCTCCGTCGGCACCTGCATTGATTTTCACCAATCCCCGGTAGCTGTTTTGCGATTTACCGGCAGAAATCCCTTTGGAAATAATTGTCGATTTGGTGTTCTTTCCGAGGTGGATCATCTTGGTTCCGGTATCCGCCTGTTGGAAATGATTGGTGACGGCAATCGAATAAAATTCGCCCACCGAATTATCG
>JAEZDQ010000183.1 GCA_023433225.1 Bacteroidota bacterium
ATCCCGACGCGTATTAAACTGAGTTCTGAATTGCCTGTAGGAATCAAATTAATGAATTGGATTTTGGCTCCGCCTATTGTGCTGCTTTTATCCATTTCATATCGATAGCCGGTTTTATACATCCCGAGTATTTTGACGGGCGTCAACAAATCTTCGCTGTTCTTTTCAGGTGTAGAAACGGTCACTTCCTTATCTTCTTTGGAAACAGTGTACAAATTTTTTCCGTCATAAATCTGGTTGATTCCCATGACGTTGAGATTGTATTTTTCTTTCGCTGCATAAACTTCCCCGGTTTCAGCCGTACCATTGCCTTCTTTGAATTCAAATTTGATATAATAAGAAGGGATTTTATGGTAAGAATCGCTGACTTCATCCAACAATTCTTTGGGTGTTTGAGCTTGAACTGACAGGCAAGTAAGGAATAGGAAAGCCAAGGAAAATAGGTTTTTCATTTAGGTTAATTTTGATTCAGATTATTCAACAACTGTTCCAAACTGACTTCATCCATAATGAGTACTTGACGCGCTTTACTGCCTTCAAAAGGGCCGACTACGCCGGCTGCTTCCAATTGGTCAATCAGCCTTCCCGCCCGGTTGTAGCCCAGTTTCAACTTCCTTTGCAGCAAGGAAGCGGAACCTTGTTGGGCCATGACAACAATCCTCGCTGCGTCCTCAAACAAACTGTCGCGGTCGCTCAAGTCCACATCCATCAACCCGATTTCTTCGCCCACATATTCCGGTAATAGAAAAGCATCCGGATAGCCTTTTTGCGAACCGATGTATTCGGTAATTTCATCCACTTCAGGTGTATCCACAAAAGCACATTGCAAACGCACCAATTCATTCCCGGTGGTAAATAGCATATCGCCTTTGCCGATGAGTTGGTCGGCACCTGAAGAATCCAGAATGGTGCGCGAGTCTATTTTGGAAGTAACCCGAAACGCCACCCGCGCCGGAAAGTTGGCTTTGATGGTTCCCGTAATGACGTTTACGGAAGGTCTTTGGGTTGCGATGATTAGGTGGATTCCCACGGCCCTCGCCAATTGCGCCAAACGTGCGATTGGCATTTCCACTTCTTTGCCTGCGGTCATAATCAGATCGGCAAATTCATCCACAATCAAAACGATGTATGGCAGAAAACGGTGTCCATGCTCCGGATTCAGTTTTCTTTGTTTGAATTTTTCATTGTATTCTTTTAAATTCCTTACATATGCATTTTTCAGCAATTCATAACGTTCATCCATTTCTATACAGAGTGAATTCAACGTATTGATTACTTTATTGTTATCGGTGATAATTGCTTCTTCTGAATCCGGTAATTTCGCTAAGTAATGACGTTCTATTTTGGCATAAAGAGTCAATTCTACTTTCTTGGGATCGACCATGACGAATTTCAATTCGGATGGATGTTTTTTGTATAATAGGGAAGTTACGATTGCATTCAGCCCGACAGATTTCCCTTGGCCGGTCGCGCCCGCCATCAACAGGTGCGGCATTTTGGCCAGGTCGGTGACAAAAGTTTCGTTGGAAATGGTTTTTCCGAACGCGATGGGCAATTCCATTTTGGCGGATTGAAATTTTTGTGAAGCAATGACCGAACGCATGGAAACCATCGTCGGGTGGCTGTTCGGAACCTCAATACCGATGGTGCCTTTTCCCGGAATCGGAGCGATGATCCGAATGCCAAGCGCACTTAGGCTAAGCGCGATGTCGTCTTCCAGGTTTTTGATTTTGGAAATCCGTACCCCGGCTTCAGGAACGATTTCATACAAAGTGACGGTCGGGCCGATGGTGGCTTTGATCTGGGAAATCCCAATGCCATAATTCGCCAGTGTCTGAATGATACGGTTTTTATTGCGTTCCAATTCCTGTTGGTTAATGGTAACGTTTTCGCCGGAATCATATTTTTTTAATAAATCCAATGGCGGGAACTTGAAGCCCGGCAAGTCTAATTTCGGATCATATTCGCCGTGTTTTTCCACCAATTGGGCAGAAATTTTTTCGACCGTATCCTCTTCCTTGAACTTTTCAACGGTCAGTTCCAAGTCGTCTTCATCTTTCGCAGGGATTTTTTCAATGATGGTCTCCGTGGAAGGAACCACCGTTTTTTTTTCCTGCGGATTTTCCGGTTGGGAATATTTCTCAATGAGGAAATCTTCAGGGTCTGTGTTGGATTCGGATTCGTTTGAAAGAAGTGTTTCATCCTTTTCATCTTCTTCCGATAATCCTTGTGAACTTCTTTCTACTCTCGCAGAGATTTTCTCGGGCGTAATCCGCCAATTGACCACAATGTATAGAATCAGGCTTAAGCCCAGTAAAATACCGGTTCCGATTTTCCCGATGAAAGTATTCAAGTAATCGTTGACTTCATGTCCCATCACGCCGTGTAAGATGCTGATATCTGAAACGAATCCTAAGAAAACGGGTGTCCAGATCAGGAAAAAAAGACAATTGTACAATAATTTGAAAGGCTTGATGCGTTGCGGACGAAACAAGATTTTGATCCCCCATAAAATGAAAAACGCCGGCAGAAATAG
>JAEZDQ010000030.1 GCA_023433225.1 Bacteroidota bacterium
TCGTGGTCTACCTCTATGAAAATCGAAGGCTTATGTTTTTTAAGTGTTTGAAGTGCGCCTTTTATAAAATTCATTTCAAAACCCTCAATATCCACTTTTATAAAGTCAATTTTTTCAATCAGATTCATCTCCACAAAATTGTCCAGCGTCATTGCCTCAATAAAATTCGGTGAATTCACTTTTGATTCTTTGGTCATCATGGTTCCTCCGCTGTGGCCCTCTTTGGATTGGTAAAAAACGGTTTCATTTTTATCGGACAGTGCCAGTTGATTCAAGTAAATATTTGAGAAATGATTGAGCGAAACATTTTTTTGGAGTTTATCAAAAGTCGATTTGACAGGTTCAAAACCATAAATTATACCTTCTGGATTTACTTTTGCCATATTGAGCAAAACTTCTCCGATATTACTTCCGACATCCAGTACCACATCACCGTTTCTTATCTTTTGGTAAATGTTTTCTTTATGCTGATTATTGATGCCAAAAAACAATAACCAATCATTGTAATTATTGAGACTTATTTCGTATTTAATTTGATTTCGAATAATAATTCTTGTGTCTTTATCCGTATATTGAAAATGCCTCGGTAAAATTTTCACAAAAAAACTATTGTCGTCTTTGTCGGTAGCAAAAACTACAAGGAGCTTTTCCATGAAAGTACTTTTGGTCAATTTGCGAATTAGTTTTTTCATTAGAGGGTTAGCTAATTTTATAATATTTGAAAAAGTAAATGTATGAATTCAACCTGTTGCTTAAATATATTCTTGATTTAAAATTCAGGATAAACAATTAATTTTAAATTTGTTTCCTAAACGCCATGAAAAAGAAAATCCTCATACGAATCGGTTCCTTGCGCCATGGCGGAGCAGAAAAAGTTTTGACGACTTTTCTGAAAAATTTACCATCTGATAAATATGAAATCGATTTACTGGTGAATCTTTATTCCGGAAAATATTTAGCAGAAATTCCGGAGTGGATTCATATTTATTACCTGAACAAAGGTGAAATGATTACCACGAACCGCCTACAGGACATTCTTCCGAAAGCGTGTCGGGTGGTTTACCAGAAAATCTTAAAAACCTTTCCTATTCTTTTGTATAAATTCATTCTGAAAGGAAAAAAATACGACATCGAATTCGCCGCAATCCACGGTATGCGCGACGATGTTTTGAATTCGCCCAACAAATCTTCAAAAAAAATCGTCTGGATTCACAACGATTTGCGCAAAACCGAATTCCACAATTATAACGATTCTGAAATTCGCAAATTCTTTGGATTTGACAAAATTATGGTCATTTCAAACCGGATTCAAGAGGATTTTGAAAACCTCGCTAAAAACGATTTTGAAAAAAACAAAATCATCCGGATTTATAACCCCGTCGATACCAATGAAATTTTAGACAAAGCAGAACAGTTCGACAAGCTTACTGTGACAGCTTTAGAAGAGCTTTATCCTGAGCCTGTCGAAGAGCGTCATCCTGAGCTTGTCGAAGGACCATTGTTCATTTCCATCGGAACTGTATTTCCCCAAAAAGGATTTGACCGTTTGCTGAGAGTCCACAAAAAATTATTGGAAGAAGGTCTCAAACACCGGATTTTAATCGTGGGCGACGGATACGATTTTGACAATATGAAAAAATTAAAATCGGATTTGGGAGTAGATGAAACTGCTACCCTGTTCGGTTTTACCGATAATCCTTATCCATTACTGAAAACCGCTGATTTTTTCATAATGCCTTCCCGTTATGAAGGGTTCCCAACGGTTTTGTATGAAGCTTTGGTCTTACAAAAAACCATCGTTGCAACTGATGTTTCAGGCGTTCGCGAAATGTTGGACAATGGCGAATTGGGTTTGATTGTGGAAAATTCGGAGGACGGGATTTATGAAGGAATGAAACGCATCATCACCGAACCCGAACTGGCGCGAAACTATCAAAACAAAATTGCTAATTTTACGCAAAGTTTTACTTTGGAAAACTCAGTCAAACAAATAGAGGAAATTTTAGACAATCTGTGAAGCCAAGCATTATCCAGAAAGATTATTATCGGAAAACGGGCAGGTATGAACGATTTGTGTTGTTAAAAGGTTTCTTTGACCCCGGCATACGTTTCCTCTATTTTTTACGAAAGTCCCAACAAACGAATGCAAAAAGTCCGTTGGGGTTCTTTTACAGGATTTTGCTCCGTCGGTACCAACTCAAATATGGGTTTCAGATTTCCGCTAAAACCCGGATTGGCGAAGGTTTGTATTTAGGCCATTGGGGTGCAATCGTCATAAATCCTTCAGCCAAGATTGGCAAAAACTGCAATATTTCCCATGGCGTTACCATTGGCCAAACCAACCGGGGCGATAAAAAAGGTGTTCCGATAATCGGTGACAATGTTTGGATTGGAGCCAACGCGGTCATTGTTGGCGGAATTAAAATCGGAAACAATGTTCTGATTGCACCCAACTCATACGTTGTAAACGACATACCTGATGACAGCATTGCCGTTGGGAATCCTGCGCGAACGATGATTTCCGAAAACGCAACCGATGGCTATATAAACAACCGGGTGTGAAAACAATCTTGTTTATTTTACCCGATTTGAGTCAAGGCGGTGCCGAGCGGGTCATCACCACAATCGTCAATCAACTGGATCGGAAAAAGTTCCGTCCGAAGCTTGTCTTGTTTAAAAAAGAAGGCTTTTACCTCGATTATTTAAAGGAAGATGTGGAAATACTGGAGTTAAATGTTTCACGGATTCGCTACTCGGTTTTCAAAATAATTCCACTCATCCTTCGGCTAAAACCTGAAATCGTTTTTATTGGTTGGGGTGAGATTTCCGCTTATATTTCGCCTTTTATACCTTTGTTTCGGCAAACCAAATTCATTGCGCGCGAAACCAATGTGGTTTCGAACCATGTGAAAAGAAAAGAAATCCGGTTTTTTTATCGGTTTTACAATTATTTCCACCGCATCATCGCCCAAAGTGACGATATGCGGAATGATTTGATTCAAAAAATAGGAGTCCAATCCGATAAGGTTGTGAAAATTAATAATCCCGTTGATTTTGAATTGATTGAAGCGAAATTAAATTCATTCGGCGATAAGAAATTGTTTTCTGATGATTTTAAAAACGTGGTTGCCATTGGGAATTTATCGCATCGGAAAGGATTTGATTTGCTTTTGAAGGTTTTTGTTGAATTAAAAGCGCAAAAAATAAAATTGCATATCATCGGCGAAGGGCCCGATAAAGCAAAATTACAAGCTTTGAAAGAAGAGTTTGAGTTGGAAAACTTAGAATTTCTGGGTGCCCAAGAAAATCCGTTTCCTTATCTGAAACAAGCAGATTTATTTGTCCTTTCGTCCCGTTACGAAGGATTTCCGAACGTTTTGCTGGAAGCGGGCGCATGCGGAGTTTTCGCATTGGCAAACGATTGCCCGGGTGGCATCAGCGAAATCATCCAGCCGGGAATTAACGGTGAAATTGCCAATATAAACCATCCTGAAAATTTCGCCCTGAAAATTATAGAATTGATAAATCGGGAATTTAATGCGGATTCCATCAAAGATTCCATTAAGTCCCGGTTTGACAAAGGCCTCATCATGGAGAATTTTAACCGGGTTTTTGAAGAGCTATGAAAAAAGTTTCGGTTATCGTTCCGGTTTATAACACAGAAAAATATTTAGCCAAATGTTTGGACTCTTTGGTAAACCAAACTTTAAAAGATATTGAAATCATCGTGGTCAATGATGGTTCACCGGATAATTCCCAAAATATGATTGATTTATACGCGGCTGAATTTCCCCAAGTCAAAGCGTTTAAAAAGCCAAACGGCGGTCTGGGTGATGCGCGAAATTTCGGGATTGACCGGGCGAAAGGCGAATTTATCGCGTTTGTAGACAGCGATGATTTCATTGATGAATCCATGTTTGAAAAAATGTACCGACTCGCCAAAAAGCATGGATCGGACATTGTGGTTTGCGATTTGGAAAAAGTAAATGAAAAAGGGAAGAGTTTTCGGGATTTGCCCCAGTCGCCTCAGTTGCCGGAGAAAATCGACCTGAAAAATGATTTCAGTATTTTTGGTGAAATGTCTTGTTTTGCTTGCAATAAATTATTCAAATCGGAACTGTTTGATACGCACAGGTTTCAAAAAGGAATTCATTTTGAAGATGTGGAATTGATTCCCAAACTTTTTTTGGAAGCCCGTTTGGTTTCGAAAATAAATGAACCTTTGTACAAATATTTCGAACGTCAGGAATCCATCAGCAAAACCCATACGGAAAAGGGTTTAGACATGTTCATTGCCATCGAAAACGTAAGACTTGCTTTTAGGAAAAGTAAATTCTCAAATGAAACAGAAGAGTGGAAACGCTTTGTGATTTTACAAGGATTTTATTCTTATTTGGCATATGTCGCATTTGTAAAGAACCGGGAAGTCAAGAAAAAAATGCTGGATGAGTTGGAGAAATGGATGAAACATTTCGAGATCCAAAAATCGGAAGTGGTTTCTTACAGAAGGTTTAATGAGAATTATTTATTTTCTTTGCCTTTGAAGAAGAGGCTTTTTTATGTCTTGGCTTTGATTCATAAACATTTTATCCTTTTTGTCAAGTAGCAAATGAGTTTTATATACAATTTTATGTTGGTTCTGGTGCTTTCTACGTCTCTTTGGGAGATGTACGGGAACCAGAGAGCCAATAAAAATTGGTTTTATGCTGTCATAACTTTGATGGCGTTGGTTGCGGGATTTGCTTATGGACTGAGTCCCGATTGGGTGGCATATTGGAATGCTTTTGAAGGCACTTGGGCGACGGATTTCAGTGGTTTGAACCAATTGTCGGAATCCTTGGACATGGAAATCGGCTATCTTTTTTTGAACAAAATCGTGAGCAGCATCGGTTTGGGTTATGCCAGTTTTACTGTGATAATCGCGTTGATCGCATTGTACCTGAAGGCTTCTTCGATATTCAAATACAGTGGTTATGCTTTTTTGGCATTGCTGATGTATATGGTTCCGACTTATTTTTTTGAAGAGCATGTGCATGTACGGCAGGGGCTGGCCAATGCCATTACAATTTTTTCGGTTCGATACATCATTGAGCGTAAATTGTATATGTTTTTATTGTGTTTTGTGCTGGCGTTTTTGTTTCACAAGGCTTCCATTGCATTTCTTTTGGCTTATTGGATTGTGAAAATAAATTTCAACAATACATTGGTAATCACGGTTGTTCTGGCATCGATCATTGCAAATTACACCGGATTGAGCGTCCTGATTGACGGGGTGATGCAGTTCATGCCATTCGGCGTGGCGGAAACTTACAATGACTATGCGAACGAAACTTTTGAAGCAAGTATTTTGGGCGATATTGTGAAAATATTGACAGTCATCGCCATTCTCCTGTTCAATAAACCGGCGACCGAAAACGACCCTTATTATCCTTATTTCCGCAATATCTATTTATTTGGTGTGGTATTGTTTTTCTTTTTTGGCAAAGGGATTTTTGCCGCGCGTTTACCCGGGTTTTATACCGTTTTCATCATTTTTCTGATACCAAGGATGGTAATGGCTTTGAGGCACAATGAATTTTTTAAAAATGTGGTTTACGTTTCTTTCACCGTTTATACGCTTATATTGTACATTAATTTTTACAATAATTGGGGCCATAAATCCGGATTCGGGAATTATACCACCTCATTTAACGAATGGGTTCCATATTCTTTTATTCACAAAAAATAGGCGTGCAACCGAAAGTTTCCATCATAACGCCTTGTTACAATTCCGAAAAATTCATAGCGGAAACCATAAAATCTGTTTTGAATCAAGAATTTACCGATTGGGAATGGATTATTGTCGATGATTGTTCAATGGATGATTCTGTCGAAATCATAAAGCAATTCAATGATGAACGGATTCATTTGGTTCAATTAAATGAGAACCTAGGTGCCGCAAAAGCCCGGAACATTGCATTGGAAAAGGCCAAAGGGCGTTATATTACGTTCATCGACAGCGATGATTTATGGCTGCCCCATTTTTTGGAAGTAAGTTTGAGGTTTTTAATTCAAAATAAAGAAGAATTGGTTTACGCATCTTACAAAAGGGTTGACGAGGATTTGAACCCTGTGTTGGATGATTTCATTGCCGAAGATAAAATTGATTTTAAAAGGCTTCATTACAATTGCCCGATTCCCATGTTAACAGCCATTTACGATTCAGAACGAATTGGCAAAGTAGAAATCCCGGATGTGGATATGCGTGAAGACTATGCCATGTGGCTGAATGTTTTGAAAGTAATTCCTTTTGCCAGAGCCATTAAAGAGCCTTTAGCGGTTTACCGAATCCGGAAGTCGTCTTATTCACGCAATAAATTTCTAATCCTAAAAAAGCAATTTTTGGTGTATTATGAATTTTTAAATTTATCTTTGTTGGAATCAACCTACTATATTGTTCACTGGGCGGTGAACGGAATGAAAAAGTATGAAAAGCTTAAATTTAGAAACAATAGCTAACTTTTTAGGGATTTCATTATTGTACATCAAAGTGGTTATCGCTTTTGTGCTTTCATTTGTATTGGTTTACACGGCAATTCCCAAAATCATCCGCGTTTCTTATCGGAAATACCTGATGGATGTACCGGGCAGCAGGAGTTCTCATTCAAAGAAAATTCCGACTTTGGGCGGTGTGGCGATTTACTTTGCCATCACCATCGTAACGACTATTTTTTCTGCCGATATGTTGCACCAAGAAATCTTCTTCTCCGCAGCTCTGGTCTTGCTCTTTTTCATCGGTCTGATGGATGATATGCTGGTAGTGGCTCCCAAGAAGAAACTCTATGCGCAAATCGTTAGTGCGTTGATGATTGCCATTGGGTCTGATGTCCGCATCCAAAGCCTTTTCGGCTTGGGCGGTGTTTATGAATTGTCCTATTGGGTCAGTATCTTACTCACTACTTTTGTGTTCGTCATCATTATCAACGCTTACAATTTAATCGACGGGATTGATGGTTTGGCAGGAGGGGTGGGCATGCTGATATCCCTTTGTTTTGTATTTATATTTTTCCGGATGTATGATTATTCCACCGGATTTTTAGCGATTGCCATGCTTGGTTCATTGCTTGCGTTCCTGAAGTTTAACCTCTCTGACCAATACAAAATTTTCATGGGCGATACAGGTTCCATGGTTGTCGGATACCTGATTTCATTCATGGCCATCAAATTCATGAACCTCTCGTCGGCGGAATGGATTATGATCCAAAACGCGCCGATTATCGCTGTCGCCATTCTCATTGTTCCCATCATTGATACTTTGAGCGTTATTATCATTCGGTTGTCTAAAGGGAAATCCCCTTTTACGCCCGATAAAAACCATATCCATCACCGGATATTGCGGTTGGGGTTTACCCATGGAGAGACTTCATTGATTATTTGTCTTTCGAATGTTTTAATTATTGCATTTGCGTATACAATCAGGCATTTAGACATTAATCTCATGCTATTTCTGGTGGTGATAGCCGCATTGTTATTGTCGTATTTGCCTTTGATTTTGGTCGAGAAAATTAATAAACAAATCCACGCAAAGAGGTCAAGCCATCAACCATATGAATAACCAAAAGCCTTATATTTGTCATTTAAACAGAATATCTTGAAACCTATAAGAATTGTCACGTATTTCTTCGTTTTTATTTCAGTAGTTATTTCTTGCATTCCACTTAAAGATATTCAATACATTCAGCCTGATGAAAAGCTGAAATTAAATGAATACGGTATGATTGTAGAAAACCGGCCTACTTACCATCTTCAGCGAAATGATTTAATCAATATCCGTATCACCACCCGAAATTCGGACATGCTGAATATGTTCCAAGATTATACCACCCAGAGCGGGCCTTCGGGTTCATCGGGTAAAAGCGTACTCATTCAGGAAGACGGAAACATTGAACTCCCCAGAATCGGCAAAATTCATTTAGAAGGACTTGAACTCAAAGAAGCCCGGGAGAAAATAGAATCTGAATTTTATAAAATTTTCAATCCGGAGGCGGCCTATATTGAAGTCATTATGCCGGGCATCAATTTCACCATCGTTGGGGAAGCTGCTTCAGGGAATTATTTCGTTCCGCGGTATGATTTTAATTTGTTGGAAGCCTTCGCGATGGCCGGTAATTTATCCGATGTGGCTGACCGGAAACGCATCCAAATCCTTCGAACCACGCCCCAAGGCTCCCATAGGGTCGAAGTGGATATTACCCAAGAATCGGTGATGAATTCGGAATATTTTTGGCTCCAACCCAATGATATTATAATCGTTAATCCCAAAAGGCAAAAACAGTGGGGAATCGGCTTGAACCCTAACCAAACTGTTTCTACCGTTTTCGGTGCGGTGGCCACCGTCATCGGGATATTCTTTTTCTTTAAAAACCTGTAAATAATTGAATATGCAGGAAAACACCCCCAACTTCAAACCCCGAAACGACCACAGGAAAAAGGAAGCCTCTTTTTTTGAATTTGATCGGTTCATTTACCGAATCTTACGAAACTGGCTTCTTTATATATTTTGTTTAATCATCGCCGTGTTTGTTACTTTATATTTGAACAATTGGCATTTGGACAGGGCTTATATGGCAGAGTCCAATTTCCATGTGGCTAGCGGCACTTCGCCAAACTCTCAATTCGGAACCAATTCCATTAATTTTATTTGGGGGGGTGCATCCAATAAAATAGACGTACTCACCAATGTTTTATTGTCACGGACCCATTCGCTTGAAGTCGCCAAAGCTACTAACTCATATGTGTCTTATTTAGAGGAAGGGACGATTAAAAAATCCAATTCCTATCGATTGGATTCCCCGTTTCATGTGGTGGTTGACACGGCGCATAACCAGGTTTTGAATGTTGAATTAGAAATAAGAAAAATTGATAACTCTTCTTTTCAAATCCGGCCGCTTTCTCCCACATATACCAATATCATTTTCAATTATGCCAAAGATTCTGCTGTAGCCAAAAACCGGAAAATCAAGTTCCCTGAAACGGGAAATTTTGGGGAGTGGATAGAATCGGGTGATTTCCGTTTTAAAATCAAAAAGGGTGCTGTTCCATTTTATCCCGACAGTAAATACTCCTATAAATTGACCACGATGGATGCTGCGGTAAACAGGGTTAGATCCGGTGTTTCCGTCGTTCCGGTTGCGAAGATGAGTTCCATTCTTCGAATATCTAAGCGTTCCTCTACACAAAATGAAGCGATGGACATTGTGAATGTTTCCGTCCGGATTCTCCGCGAGAGAGAATTGGAAGAAAAAAATCAAATTGCTTACAACACCCTGAAATATATCAAGGAACAATTGGGAATCGTAAAAGTAAAAGTGGATAGCGCTTCTGCCAACTTCCAAAACCTTCAGAAACAAGAGGGCATTTATGATATGGGTGGAGAAAAAGGAAATGTTCTGTCAAATATCTTAGACTTGGAACGTCAAAAAGTTAATTACCAAGAAAGGATTTCCGCTCTGAATTCGGTTAGCAACAACGTCCGTGAGGTAGGAACACGCGGCATGATTGCGTTGGAAATTGCCGGATTGAATGAAGGTAATTTTCTGTCAGAAGTCCGAAATCTCAAAAATTTAGAAGAACAACGCAATGAATTGGTTCTCTTGTATCAGCCTTCTGCGCGTGAAGTCCGGGAATTGGATCAAAAAATCAATGACAGCAAAACACGGATTCAAAATACGATTGCCTCCAACCGGGCTATTATAAACAAAGAACTTTCCGATATCAATCGGAAACTTGCCCAATACGAAGGGGAAGCCTACCAACTGCCGGAGAAAGAGAAAAAATTTC
This sequence comes from Bacteroidota bacterium, assembly GCA_023433225.1. Classification (GTDB taxonomy): domain Bacteria; phylum Bacteroidota; class Bacteroidia; order Flavobacteriales; family Weeksellaceae; genus Moheibacter. The sequence goes on from JAEZDQ010000030.1 coordinate 9,820, forward strand.
TGGACGCTTCCAGAGGCTATGCCATCAATGACGCGCTCTATTCGGAATTGCTCGGGAAATTAAGCCAAGCCGAATTGGCCATCGCTTCGAATGTTTCAGACATTACGGTCATTGATTACGCAAAGAATTTAGGTCAAGCACCTGTTTCACCCGATACTCGTTCCAATTACCTAATGGCATTGATTATTGCGGGGCTCATTCCGACAATTTACCTTTTTTTTCGTGAAATTTTTGACACTAAAATCAAAGGGATACCCGATATCGTAAGGCGGACCTCCATTCCTTTTATAGGTGTAATCGGTAACAATACCGATTCTGAAAAACCATTGGTGGTTTTGGAAAGGTCTAAATCAGGAATTTCGGAATCTTTTCGCGCCATCCGGAGCAATTTGTCTTTTCTATACAAGCGCGCAAGCGGTTCCCCTAACAAAATCATCGTGATTACTTCATCCGTGGGCGGTGAGGGAAAAACATTTATGTCGATGAATATTTCTTCTGTGCTGGCTGTAAGCGGTAAAAAAACGCTACTCATTGGAACGGATATGCGTAAACCAAAAATATTTTCCGAGTTCGGTTTAGATAACCAAAAAGGCCTTTCCAATTATCTTTCAGGGAATGCGACTTTAGCCGAAATTATTAAAAATACGCGGGTCGATTCACTCGACATCATTACCGGAGGTCCGATCCCACCAAACCCCTCTGAGTTATTATTGCAGGACAGTATGGGGGATTTATTGAATGAGTTGCGTGAAAAATATGATTTTATCATCTTGGATACGCCTCCGGTGGCATTGGTTTCCGATGCTTACGATTTGATGAGATTTGCGGACGCCACCCTTTATGTGACCCGTTTTGATTATACTTACCGCGGCCTTTTGAAAGCCATTTCCGACAAATACGACGATGGTGAAGTAACCAATGTCGGGATTGTTTTGAACGATTTCCAAGCCAAAGGGAATTATGGATATGGTTATGGATACGGTTACGGTTATGGATACGGTTATGGTTACGGCTACGGGTATTTTGAAGAAGATGCCAATTATGACCCCAGTAGAATCGGGAGAATCAAAAGGTTTATTGATTTTAGAAGATACCTCAAAAGGTAATGGGGATTAAAACGTTTTTTGATTACACATTGGCCGTTTTATTATTGCCTGTATTTCTCCCTGTAATTTTAATTTTAATCGTTATTTCAACCATTGATACCCAAGAATTTGGAGTGTTTACGCATCAGAGGGTAGGCAAAGACGGCAAAATCTTTTCCATTTATAAAATCCGTTCCATGAAGGGAAATAAGGAAGCCGAGTTTACTTCATCCGGTTCTCCGAATATCACCGCTTTCGGAAAGTTTATCAGAAAAACCAAATTAGACGAACTGCCTCAATTGTTCAATATATTATTGAACCAAATGAGCTTTGTAGGGCCAAGACCCGATATTCCCGGCTATGCGGATGAACTGAAAAATGGCGACAGAATCATTCTGACGGTGAAACCCGGTATCACAGGGCCGGCTCAACTCGCGTATAAAAATGAGGAAATTATCCTCTCACAAAAGGAAAATCCCCTGCAATACAATGATGAAGTGATTTGGCCTGACAAGATCAGAATCAATAGAGAATACGTTGAAAACTGGTCTTTTTACAAGGATTTAACTTATATTTTTAAAACCATTTTTTAAATTAAGTCTGTATCACTCCCAAATTAAACGATTTCTCAATCGGCGCATGGTTGGCTGCTTCAATCCCCATTGATATCCATTTCCGGGTGTCCAACGGGTCGATGATCGCGTCCGTCCACAAACGGGCTGCAGCATAATAAGGGCTTGTTTGCGCATTGTACTTCGCGGTGATTTCTGCCAAAAGTTCTTCTTTTTTCTTTTCATCAATGATTTCACCTTTGGCTTTTAAAGAAGCTTCTTGGATTTGCAATAAAACTTTAGCGGCCTGCTCACCGCCCATCACCGCCAATTGTGCCGAAGGCCAAGCAAAAATCAACCTTGGATCATAGGCCTTTCCACACATGGCGTAATTGCCTGCTCCATAGGAATTTCCGACGATGACGGTAAATTTAGGAACGACGGAATTGGAAACCGCATTCACCATTTTCGCGCCGTCTTTGATGATGCCGCCGTGTTCAGATTTTGAACCGACCATAAAGCCTGTTACATCCTGTAAAAACACCAAAGGAATTTTTTTCTGGTTACAATTGGCGATGAACCGGGTTGCTTTGTCAGCTGAATCCGAGTAAATTACACCTCCGAATTGCATCCCGTCCTTTTTAGACTTCACAATTTTTCTTTGGTTTGCCACAATTCCCACGGCCCATCCGTCGATTCTCGCATAGCAACAAATGATTGTTTTTCCATAATCAGCCTTGTATTCATCAAATTCTGAATGATCCACCAAACGTTTGATGAGGTCATACATATCGTATTGTTCCACCCTTGAAACGGGAAGGATTCCATAGATTTCCTTTTCGTCCAGCTCGGGTTTTGCCGGTTCTGCGCGGTTAAACCCGGCTTTTTCATAATCCCCGATTTTGCCCATAATGGATTTAATCCTATCTAGAGCATCTTCGTCATTTTTGGCTTTGTAATCGGTTACACCCGAAATCTCACAATGGGTCGTAGCACCGCCCAATGTTTCATTGTCAATGTCTTCTCCGATTGCGGCTTTGACCAAATAACTTCCTGCCAGGAAAATGGAACCGGTTTTATCGACAATCATTGCTTCGTCGCTCATAATCGGTAAATACGCACCTCCGGCAACGCAACTTCCCATTACCGCGGCAATTTGTGTGATGCCCATGGAACTCATAATCGCATTGTTCCTGAAAATCCGTCCAAAATGTTCTTTATCTGGAAAAATCTCCGCTTGCATCGGTAGAAAAACGCCGGCGCTATCCACTAAATAAATAATCGGCAAACGGTTTTCCATTGCGATTTCTTGGGCACGTAGGTTTTTCTTTCCGGAAATCGGAAACCAAGCCCCCGCTTTTACGGTTGCATCATTGGCGACTACAATACATTGTTTCCCCGCCACATATCCGATTACAACTGCTACACCGCCACTGGGGCATCCGCCGTCTTCCTCGTACATTTCATAGCCTGCGAAAGCACCTATTTCGATGTGTGGTTTCCCTTTATCCAAAAGGTAATCAATGCGTTCACGAGCAGTCAGTTTGCCTTTTTCCTTGTATTTTTCGATGCGCTTCTTACCGCCTCCCAAATGTATTTCCGCTAATTTTTTTCTGAGTTCCGAAAGCTGAAGTTTATTTTTGTCTTCTCGTTGGTTGAAAAGTAAATCCATTCGTAGTTTATTTGTCTAATTGTCGGCTAAAACTACAAAATAAGGTTGAATTGAGAAATTTACCGCAAAGAATTCAGAAAGGATTTGCAATGGTTTCTTATTTCGGGAAAAAAAACATGAAAATCTTTCTCCAGTACGTCCTTATATATAAGCATTTCTTCCACCGCGGAGGCGATATTGTTGGGGAATTTGCTTCTTTGGCTGATTCCGGACAAAGTCTGTTGAATGCCCGCCAAGGTTTGGTAATTTCGGAACCAATCTTGTTCCAGCAAATGCTGGACAATAAATTTTAGACGGGGCGGAAATTCGGAGAAGTGTTTTTGGAACAATAGGTAACAATCGGCTACAAATTCCTCATAAGGTTCTTCTGAAAAATTTTCCCAATTGGAAATCAGGATATAGTCATACAAAACATCTACGATGACGGGTGAATATTTGCCATAGCGTTCATGGAATATTTGGGAACTGTTTTTTACTGAGGGATGGCTGTCTGTAAAAGAGTCGATTTGTCTGTGAAGCAATATCCCTTTTTGCCTGTCACCTTCGAAACGCAGAAAATCTTTGCCCCGAACGATTTCTCCGTACAGATTGCCAATTTGAATTTCAGGATTTCGAAAAGAGAGCAGTTGGTGCGCTACAAAATTCATATACCTACTAAGATAAAGAGAAAATTCAATTTAACACTATTTAGGCGAAAATTCCTCAAAGGTTCCGTCTTCATAAATCAACAATATCTTTTTGATTTTTTTCAGATCGGGCGGATTTTCTTCGTTCAGGTTAGAGTCCTTGTGCTGGGTTTCCAATTCATTTTCCAAATCAAAAAGGGTGGGAGCAGGGTTGGGTACGGAAGTTGTTTCGACGATTTCCTTTTCGACTTTTTCGAGTCCGAAGACCAACCACTCGGCATCAATTTCCGGAAATTCTTTTTTGATTTTAACCAGAAATTCCAAACTCGGTTTATTCCTGCCGGAAGTGATGTGTGAAATCGCTGAACGCTGCACCCCAATTTTGTCGGCAAATTCAGAGGGTGTAAGCCCTGATTTTTCCAATATTTCTAAAATCCTATTTACAATACTCATTTTACAAATTTAAACTAAAGTTTAATATGTTAAACCAGAATATTTGTCAGAAGATTCATGATATACAGTTTAAGTAAATGTAAATTATTAGTTTAAATTACGTAATGTAATTTACTTTATTAAGGCATTTTATTTAATGTAAATATATATTTAATAATATTTAAGACATATTGACATATCTAATCTTTCGTTTCGATTTACTTTTGTAAATTACATTTGTAAATCGAGGTTTGGTTTTGAATTTAAATGAATATTTTAGGTGCTTTGGTTATCCACATTCCTCTCGTTTTAAAAAGTCTCTTAAAACGCTTTAAAATCAATTTTGAAAAAACGTAACTTCGTTACATGGAACTATTGAAATTATTTGAAACGGAATACGAAAAAATCCGTGTTCCGGGATTTGACTCCAAATATTTACCCTTTACCGCGCTTAAAAATTATTTAGATGAAAAATTTCCTTTTAAGAATTCATTGGGTAAATCTTTTTTGGGCAATGAAATTTTCCACCTGAAAATCGGGAATGGAAATCGGGCAGTTTTAGCTTGGTCTCAAATGCACGGAAACGAATCCACCGGAACGCGGGCGATGTTGGATGTTTTTGAATTCCTGAAATTGGAAAACAGTTGGTGTCGGGAAATTCGGGACAGTTTTTCGTTCCATTTCATCCCCATGTTGAACCCTGACGGGGCAAGGAATTATTCGCGGCGGAATGCTTGCGGGATTGATTTGAACCGTGACTTTACCAAAGAAGTTTCTCCTGAAATCCGGATATTGAAAGATCTTGTCCAAAACGGGGCATTTGAGTTCCTGTTCAACCTCCATGACCAACGTACGATTTTCAATGTGGAAAACTCAGCCGAACCCGCGACACTCTCTTTTTTGGCACCTTCGGTTGATGTTCAGCGATCGTTGACCGACGCGCGAAGACGGCTGATGTCGGTGATAACTGCGGTGTATTCCGATTTACAAGAATTTATTCCCGGTAAAATCAGTCGGTTTTCAGATGAATTTTATCCGCATGCGACCGGCGATAATTTTACCCAAATGGGCATTCCTACTTTGCTCATTGAAGCAGGCCATTACCCGAATGATTATGCGCGCGACCATACCAGAAAGGCCAATGCGCTGGCGATTTTACTTGCGATGGATTCACTTTTACGGAACGAAGACCTTGGAACGCAAGGCTATTTTGAAATCCCGGAGAACCAAAAGAAATTCTTTGATGTCCTTTTGAGGAACGTTTTGGTGAGATCCAGTAGCGCAGAGGTTATTCTCGACATCGGGGTGATTTTTAAGGAAGAATTAAATTTGGAATCGCATGAAGTGGAACTTATTGCGGTCATCGAAGAAGTGGGTGATTTGTCAGAATATTACGGCCATTTGGACATCGATAAAAAAGGCAAAGTCTTTGTAGGTAAATCCGAGCTGTTTCCCGTGGTGGAAAAAGCCGCCGACTTTTCGGTCGGAAACATTCATTTCGAGAACGGCAAATGGAGGCATTGAAGAGATAAATACCCGTTGTGCATTTTTAAATAATCAGATGGACAAATTTTTTAAATCCATGATTCACAACGGGTTTATGGATCATAAAGGATTGCTTCAACAAAAATGATCTCGACCCCTGCTGCCGCGCGATTAACGAAGTGTATCGTGTGGCCCAAACTCATAATAGGTTCAAATCCTGAAAAATAATTTATCTTTATCATTGATTAATGATTATTTAGAACCACACGATGCAATCGTGCGGTAGCGAGGTAAAGTCTGTTAAATCTAGGAGTTGGTTATGGATTTAGCCGAAATACTTCTTATACAAGAATATTTAGATTAAGTAATCTGTTTAAATAAATGAAAAAAATATTTCCTATAATACTATTTTTATCCGTATTTTCCTGTGGTAAAATTGATTGTGATGGATTATCTGATTTATATAGAAATGAAGAATGTCTTTTGATTTTTGAAGAATTGCCAAATAAAGATTCTCGATTAAATGCCAAAGGAAAGCACTTGATTACAGGAGAAGAATGCGTATGCTCGGATAAGGGAAGATGGTGGGCACAGTTCAGGGATTATTTGGAAAAAGGGGATACGATAATTAAACGTAAAGGAGAATTAACTTTTATTATCCAAAAAGAGGATACAGTTCTATCCTATCAATGGAATTGCGAAGGAAAAGATTATTATTAAAAATCAAGCAAGTTGAGTACCTGGATGGTTTCAGTATGCAGGAGGAATACTGCAGTTCTTTCCGCATGCGGAAGGTTATATAGCGGCTACTCATAATGAAAACAGCATTGGCCCGAAATATATCTATAACTATGTCTATAACTATACCGACCACTTAGGAAATATAAGGTTAAGCTATACGAGAGATCCATTAGATATGAGCCTGAAGATCATGGAAGAGAACCATTATTACCCTTTCGGATTGAAACACGCTGTTTATGCAGACCCCAAACAAATGTACAAACTGGATGAGGAAGAGGAAAACCTGGCAAGGCCTACCTATGTCTATGAAACGGAGTATCAGTATAAGTACAATGGGAAAGAGTGGCAGGATGAGTTGGGGCTTGGGTTGTACGATTATGGGGCAAGACTATATGACCCAGCATTAGGTCGTTGGAACGTAATTGATCCGATGGCACCTAAATACTTCTCGCATAGCCCTTATGCTTACACATTAAACAATCCGGTGTACTTTATTGACCCTACGGGAATGATGGCTACAGGAGGCCCAATTCGTGAGGGAGATGTGGTGAAATTGGATGAAGCCGTCATAAAAGTAAAAGCTCCTAAAAAAGAAACATCCTCAACTGGATGGGTACATATTCCTTCATTTAACATGACAGATTATGTATTCGGCAAAGATGGTAGCCGAAGTATAACTGCCGCCTATAAAAACATGCTCTCTCCGGAGAACAAACAGATTACTTGAAAATGCAGCAAGCTAAGCGGGAGGGGGAATGGTTTGCAGTAGGAGTATTAGGCGGCAACATAACAGCTTTATATGTTGCCCCGGCTGTGATTACTTATGGCTCCATTTATGTTGAACCTCAAATAAGTCAAGTGCTTATAAGAGCGTCTGTAGATGCTACATCACAGTTCATAGTTAAGGGCGAAGTAGATCTGAAGCAAACTGCTATAAACGGAATTATACCCGGCAGAAGCTATACAAACGTTTTGGCTAATGCGGCTAATAATGTTTTAAATAGTTCAATGGATCCTAACATCTCAGTAGAACAAAACATACAAGAAAACACTGTAAAAGCTATATCCGGTAGTTTATTGTTTGGAATAGGAAAATATGCAGAAGCGGTAGGACAAGCCAATCAATATGGCACAAGATTCAATGCTTTTTCTAGTGCACTAACAGGAGTTTTAGGTAATACCATTGATGTCGCAATAGAAAATGATGTTCGACAATAGAATTTTATGAAAAAAAGGACTAAAATAAATATTGTATTTTTCTTAATTATTGTAATAGCACAAATAATAATTTTTACCTATAAAAAAGATAGGGGTAAAGATATTTTGAAATCACCAAAATTTACGGTAGGTGTAATCAGTAGTGAATGGCATTCAAAAACAACACTAAAACAACCTGGATTTGACTTCAAGTACTCGATTAATTTAAAAGAAAGTCAAGCTGTTACCAATCAAATTAAAATAGCAAAAATCGGCGAGAAATATTTGGTAGCATATGATTCTATAAAGCCTAATGCCGTTAGTTTTTTATCCATTTATCCACTTCCTGACAGCATAGAAGCACCGCCAAATGGTTGGAGATTAGACGAAGTTCCTATTGAAGTTGATTGGAAGAAAATCGAAGAATATATATTAAACAGATGAATATCAGGCAGTTTATTGTTTGGAGTAGAGAAACATGGGGAAGCAGTAGGACAAGCCAATCAATACGGAAGCTGGTTCAATGCCTATTCTGATAGTGTGATTGGAGTTGACAGCAATGCTATAGAGGAAGGAATAGAAAAAGGAAGCAATTAATTATTATTTAACGTGAGTTCAACATAAAATTATTGAAAAAGAATAATTTGTTTTACAATTTAAAGTTATTGTTTTTTATACTTTTAAATTGACTCTTTTTGGGAGCCTATATCTTCTGATATATTTTTAATACTTCCAAAATTCTTCCGTAATTTGCAATTTAGTTATTTATTGTAAATGTTTGGTTAAAACAATTTGCTGAGCTTCAATTACATGAGCAGTTTTTTTTTAAAAATTCATAATGCACAACGGGTAATAAACTATATTTACGTTCAATTTCAGACAATGAAAAAGATTTTGACCTTATTGATTTTGACCTTTGTTTTAACGGCTTGTGACGGGCCCTATATTTTTAACCGGATGATTACACAAAAAGACGGCACCAAAATGCTCATTGGCGGTGTGGATGAATCTGCATTTTTGAAAAAGCCTTTTTCGGATTGGTATTCAAAGGAGATGGATTCTTACCACACCAATTCGGAGATGATCAAAGATTTCAAGGGCAAACTGAAACGCTACCGCATCGAAGTTTTCATGGGAACCTGGTGCGAAGACAGCCAACGTGAATACACACGGTTAATGAAAATTTTGAAAGAAGCAAAATTCCCGGAAACCCGCATGGTAACTTATGCCGTGAATGAAAGCAAAAAGAGTTTTTATGGCGAAGACGAAGGAAAAGATATCCGATTCGTTCCCACCATCATTTTTTACCGAAACGGGAAAGAGGCGGCGAGAATTGTTGAATCTCCGGTTTCCGGTTCGTTGGAAGAAGACATTCTGATGATTGTCAAGGAGATGCCGTTAACACCTAATTATTCCGAGGATTGAAAAAATTCATTTATATATCGGGTGGTATCTTATTCGGTGTTTTGTTGACTTATTTCCTCATGAAGCAATTTCAAAAGGAATCTTCGGTCAATGAGTCGCATGTAATCGCTTATGAAATCCAAAAGCTCAATAAATTAATTGTTGCCGAACAGGCTTTTTCAGACGTTTATTCTCACAAAAACAGCCGGTATATTCCGGGATTGGCGAATTATTTTTCATTTGATAAAAAGGTTTTATTGCTTGTGAATGCGAAAGTCCAGGCGACTTATGATTTGAATCAATTGAAAGTCGAAATTGATTCGGTGGACAAAATCATCCGGATTCAGGAAGTTCCGCCTTTGGAAATAGCGGTTTACCCGGACGTGAAATTTTATGATTTGGAACAAAGCACCTTCAATACCTTTCAAAAAGATGAATTGAATGCCATTCAGAAAAGAGCCGTTCAACACATCGAAAAAACGATAGATAGGCCCAAATTGCAAAAACAGGCACATGTACAACTCATAGAGAATTTAGGCCAGATTTACCAAATTGCGCATTTGTACAACTGGAAAGTGGAAGACCACACACCTTTTGCCGAGGAATTGGAATTGAAATACAATTAATCCGGTAACTTCCTCGACACCAAGTAAGAAACTCCACCACCGATGAAGAGTACGGTTGCGATGACAATCAGGAAATTTTGAAGCGTAAATTCAAACGGGAAAGCCACAAATGGATTGGCCATTACCAAACTAAATTGCTTTTGTAAGAAACCGATTGCGCTTCCCAAAACCAATCCAAACAAAATTGAAAACAGCGTAATCAAAAGCCCTGTTTGGAAAAAAATCCTTTTGATTTGGTCTTTGGACATCCCAAAACTCCACATGGATTTGATCTGCCCTTTTTTGTCGATAATAATGATGATAATCGCACCGGCCAAATTGAAGGAAGCGATGATGATAACCAAAGTGAAAATCAAGTAAATGATGAGATTTTCCATGTTCATGACTTTCAGGAATGTGGCGTCCAAATCTTGGCGGGTTTGCACCACTACCGAGTTTCCCAAGGTTTTTTGCAATGATTTCTTGACAGATTCCAATGAGAATCCTGATTGGGTTTTGAGTTCCAGCGAATAGGCTGAATTTTCCGGCAATTGAAGCAAAGATTGGGTCAGGCCGATGGGCGAAAAAATGTATTTATCGTATTGTTCGTTGATGAAAACAATACCGATGGGATTTGCGACTGCTGAATTGAACGCTTCCGCTTCGGAACTGATTAACCCCGTTCCCGGTTTCGGCATCATTAATCGCGCACCATATTGGCTGTCCACGTACATTTGGAGCCTTCGCGCAACGCCGTCGGAAGTCAGGATTTGATAAGGCGATTGAAAATCAAAATAATTACCCGCGACCAAAGCCGTGTCAATCCGAACCACCTTGGTGTAATTTTCATCGATTCCTTTGATGTAGGCAATGTCTTGTTTGTCGTCGTATTCGATGGAAACTTTTTCTTCAATCACCTTTGAATAGGCGATAATTTGCGGGTTGGCTTCCAGCTTTTGAATGATTTGATTCAAATCCGGAATGGTTTTTCCTTGGGCGGGCGAAATCTTCAAATCCGGATTTACGTTGCTGAAAAACTGAATATTCATTTTTTCCAAACCGGAAAATACGGATAAAATAATCAGCAGTGCGCAAGTGGCGATGGTGATGGCAAATACCGCAATCGAAGTGATGATGTTGACACCTGTAATTTTTCGCTTTGCAAAAACAAGTGAAAGCAAGCTGAAAATCAACGACAAAAGTCCGCTCGAAATCAAAACCAAGGATAGAATTTCCAATCCCACCGTTTTGGGCATGCTTCCAAACATGAGGATTGCTGCGCCCGAAATCGAAAGCATGGCCACAATGCAGGCAATGAGAACTTTGGATTTATTGGAAAAACGATTGAGTAATTTATTGAAAATAAAATAAATAACAAATGTTTGCGCTAAAATGTAAATGCTGGTTAAACCATAAAGTACCAACGGGTTTCCCCAATTATTGCCATAGATTACCGTCCTGAAAATCCCCATTGACACATTGCCGATGTAAATAAATGTTCCCACCATAAATGCGCTGATCAGAATCAAAATCATACTGATGAGCAAGGTATGGGCGTTGTAACGTTGGGCTATGTAAAGGGAAACATTTTTCATTTTCACAAAATGGGGTTGTCCCCTTTACCACTGAGCGCACGGTCGATTTTCTCCATTTTATCCAACGTATTGTCAATTTGAAATACCAATTCGGGGGTTACCCGCATGGTTTTGCCGACTGTTTTGGCCAGTTCGGAACGGTAGGTCGGTGCTTTTAATTTGATGGCTTTGATGATTAAATCCTTATTGGTAGCCGGGAAGATGCTGACAAAAACTTTAGCAACCGATAAATCCGCCGATACTTTCACTTCGCTGACGCTGATTAAATTTCCGGGATAAAGCTCTTTGGCTTCTTTGCGGAAGATTTCCGATAATTCTTCCTGAAATATTTTCGATACTTTTTTTTGCCTGTTGGTGTCCATAAGGCAAAATTACAAATAAGCATTTAGAAAATACGATTTTTGAGGGATTTAGAATTCTAATTTTTAACTTCGCAAAATGATCAAAATTGAACATATCGGCATAGCCGTCAAAAACCTGAACCTTTCCAATGAACTGATGGGTAAATTACTCGGGAAAGCGTATTACAAGGAAGAATCGGTAGAAAGCGAAGGGGTCAAAACTTCTTTTTTTGAAATTGGTGAAAGCAAAATAGAATTGCTCGAAGCCATGAATCCGGAAAGCCCTATTGCGAAATACTTGGATAAAAGCCGAGAGGGAATTCACCACATCGCTTTTGCAGTCGATGATTTGGAAGCAGAAATACAAAGGCTTAAAGCAGAGGGATTTCAATTTATCAATGAAATCCCAAAACCCGGTGCCGATAACAAAAGGGTGGTTTTTCTCCACCCCAAATCGACCAATGGTGTTTTGGTAGAATTGTGCGCAGAGCGAAAATAGTTTGTAGAATTCATCAGATTGTCGTAAAATTGCACTCCTGAAAAACGAAAATCATTTGTTTTCAGCCGGCCCTATAACTCAGTTGGTTAGAGTAGCTGACTCATAATCAGCAAGTCCTTGGTTCGAGCCCAAGTGGGGCCACTAAAAAGAAACGCAATCAACCGTAAATCAGTTGGTTGCTTTTTTTTGTTTATAGTTTTTTTTCTTTCTTTACATCATGCGGACTTTAACGTTTTAGTACCACTTCATTCCAAACGAGGCAGACCTAAAATAAAAAGCCCGAGCTATTGACTCGGGCTTTTCTACTATTAAAACTTAAATTACCTGATGATTAATTTCTGAGTGGTTTTCCCTTCAGCCGTTTCAATTACAACCATGTAAACTCCTGTCGGCAGTTTCAGGTTGTAAGATTGGTTCAAGGCTCCTCCTGCGTGGGCAACGCTTTGGTTATGAACCATTTTTCCTGAAGCATCGAAAACAGTGGTTTTTACATCACCTTTTGCAATATTGCTTGCGTTCAGGTAAAACTGCCCGTTGTTAGGGTTCGGATACAATCCAATCGCAAACGTATTGTTCACATCGCTCACACCCATTTCTCCGGTAAAGTTAAACGGACGGGAAACGGCATAGTAAATATTGTCAATCGCTTCTACCATAATCCGCTTGTTTGCTCCTGAAGTAGTTCCCGCAGGCAAAGTTACCGTTTCGCTCCCGTCATTCGGAGTGCTTTCTGCCAATACGGTAAAGTTTAAGCCATTATCCGTAGAAAGCAAAATTCGAACGTTTGCGGTATTGATTTGTCCACCGTCGGTTCCGGCTACGTCCCATTCAACCAACATCGAACCGGGAGTCAAATCAACGTTTTGGTTATTGGCCGGGTTGGTAATTACGAAAGGCCCTTCGTTTCTAACATTCACACGCATGACATCGGTTGCGGTCTGTCCGCCTTCCACATTGTTATCCCTTACGGTAAAGGAGAAATTCAATGCACGCGTTACGGTGTTTACGGATTCCCAGTTTTGCCATCTGGTCAATTGGTCGTTCAAAGCATATTGAAATTTTGGCATGTATCTTACTGGCTCCGTAGTGTGCGGATGGGATCTGAAGTTTGGTCCTACCGCTTTGGTAGGGGAAACGCGGCTGTTGGCTCCGGTGGTGGCATTGGTTCCGGAATCATTTTGTTCCCAGTTGTAAACCAAAGCATCTCCGTCCGCGTCAGTAGCGGTTCCTCTTAAAACGAAAGCGGTTCCTTTCGGGATATTGTAATCCGGTCCGGCATCAGCCACAGGTGTTTGATTGGTCAATGTTGTATTGACAGCACATGGTTTATTTTGGATATTGTTCTGAACTTGTAATACGCTTCTGTATGTGAAATAATCGTCGGAATGCGCTTGAACGTTATAGCTGGTAATTCCCGCATAACCCATAATGGTAGATCCGCTTCCCGGCTCAACGTTTACGCCGGTTCCTTCATATCCGTGAGAGAAAGTGTGGTTTGCGCCCAATTGGTGCCCCATTTCGTGGGCAACATAATCAATGTCAAACCAATCCCCTTCGGGGCCTCCTGATCCCGGAGAGGTATATCCTCTTCCTTTATTGGACAAACAGATACAACCGATACATCCGGCGTTCCCGCCTCCACCGGATCGGTGAAAGATGTGACCGATGTCATAATTGGCTGTCCCGATTACACTATTGAGTGTGCTCTGAAGTTGGTTTTGTGTCGTACCAATGTCATTCGGGCTGGTATAAGGATCCGTTGAAGGGTTGGTATAAACAACATCTTCGTTGTCATTTACCAAGATTAACCTTACCGCCAAATCTTTTTCAAAAACACCGTTTACACGTGTCATTGTTGCATTGATGGCATCCATTGCATCGGCAACGGTTCCCCCGAAATATTGGGTGTATTCCCCTGTTACGGATTGAGCAAGTCTGAAAGTTTTGAAAACCCCTGCACTGGATTTATTGGAGTCCACCAAGTCTTGGCTGTCATTGACCAAAGCCGAAGTTTCAGGCGTAGAGCACTCAAACGGGATTTCACCTTGGTTTCGGTGGCTTTTGGAATCAAATACAATGTATTTCCCATCCAAAGTATAAGGTTCGATAAATTCTGATTTTCCCGCTCTCAACACCATGGTTGAAATTCCTTTTGGTGTAAAGCTAAAACGCAAATAAGCGGCCGGATCATCAATTCCGATTCCGATGTAAGAACGAATTTCAGGGAATTTGGCCTGAAGTTCAGGCGTGAAGTTTGAGGATTCCCAAACCTCAAATTGCTCCATTTTTCCATCCGCAGTGGGAAGGCTGATGATATTCCCGGGCATATTGGAAAATCGCTCCGGAACATTTGACAAAGATTGTTTTAATTCTTGTTGGTCTAAATGATAGAAAGCAGATGCTTCTATATTTGACTTTCCTTCTTTAACCTGAGATATGCCCAATTGCGTTTTCGTCCACTGCGAAAACCCCAAAAAAGGCACAATCATTGCTAAAGTTAATAAAGTTTTTTTCATGTGTGAATGGTTTATAATGCTTTTAATTTACTTTTGCTAATATAAAAATAATTGTCAAAATGAAATCAAATCAATGGTATATTTTCTTGTTTGCAATCACCCTTTCTTTTTTCTTTTCTTGTGAAAGTATGAAACTGGCTCAAAATAACAATGTTTCCATTTCTAAAATAAACATGGAAAAATCCACTTTGGGCAGTAACTCTTCGGTTGAAATTACAGAATCCGGAATCCTGATTTCTGCTACCGAAAGAAACGGTGATACGGATGTCCGCCGAGATAAAGTCAGCCCAAAACAATGGAATGAACTCAACCGTTTGGTAAACAATTTGGATATCCGCCAAATGGATACTTGGGAAGGCCCGACCCAAGCTC
>JAEZDQ010000048.1 GCA_023433225.1 Bacteroidota bacterium
GCTCTGGAGAAGTTTGAGCCAAAGAAAAGCCTTGCCGTTTTTAAAAAAATAAGTTTAACTTGGTGGGATGTTTCAAGCCCAATATCCACAAAGAATCATTTGCTTGACGGAAGAAGGAACGGAAATCCTCTACGCCCTTAATCAGCAACACCGCTTGGTGGGCATAAGTGGGTTTACGCGGAGGCCGCCACAAGCCAGAAAGGAAAAACCGAAAGTTTCGAACTTCATTGATGCGGACATTCAACAAATCCTAGAGTTGAAACCGGATTTGGTAGTGGGATATTCCGATTTGCAACGGGACATTGCAGCCGAATTAATCAAAAACGGGGTGAACGTTTTCATTTTCAACCACCGCAGCATCAACGAAACCTTGGGTATGGTTTTGCAGTTTTCTTCGTTAATCGGTTATGCTTTGGAAGGAAAAGAATTGGTTGAAAAATACATTTCGAACTTGAATTCAGCACTGGAAACAAGCAAATCTTTCCCCTATCGCCCAAAAGTTTTTTTTGAAGAATGGTATGACCCTTTGATTTCTTCTATCCAATGGGTCAGTGAACTGATTGAAATCTGCGGCGGGGAATTGTGTTTCCCAGAATTGGCTAACAAATCCATGGCCAAAGACAGAATCCTGACTACCGACGAAGTTTTGAAAAAAAATCCGGATCTGATTATCGGGTCTTGGTGCGGTAAGAAATTCAAACCCGAAAAAGTAAAATCCCGAAGGGGCTGGGAAAATATCAATGCGGTCAAAAACAATCATTTATATGAAATCAAATCCGAAATCATCCTTCAACCCGGCCCGGCGGCTTTGACCGATGGAATCCTTCAGCTTCAGGCAATCATTTCCGGGTTTTTCGGAGCCGACAAAGGGAATTAAATTGCGTATTATCTTCAATTGTTTATTTTTGTCATCACAGAAAAAAACATGAAGACAAGATACTATTTCCTCATCCCGCTCATAATAGTTTCATTAACAGCCATTTTAGTGGGTATAGACTTTTTATTCAACATCCTACCCGATCCGGTGCTTTTTGTCGCGCGCTGGTTGTCCATCCTGAGTTTGATTTTGTATTGTATCAAAAGAAAATCCCTGACTTCCTGGATTTTGTTCGGAATTGTTGCAGGAGCCGTCATCGGATATGATTTCCCCAATTTGGCGATGTCGTTACAACCCTTGAGCAGCGGCTTCATCCGATTGGTCAAAACCATCGTAGGCCCCATCATATTCGCTACTTTGGTGTTCGGGATTGCGGGCCATTCCGACCTGAAACAGGTTGGCCGGATGGCTTGGAAATCATTGGTTTACTTTTATACTGCAACGACCATCGCCTTGTTCATCGGGCTGGCTGCGATCAATATTACCCAAGCCGGAAAAGGAATTGATGCGAGTAAATTTCCTCAGGAAGAACTTCCGCCGAGTACAAGCGGCTTCAAGGCAAACGATATGGCCGCACTGGAAAATTTACCCGAAAACATCCATTGGCTTTACAAAACGACTGCTTTTTTCAGGGATGTTTTCCCGGAGAATATCATCAAATCTTTGTTTGAAAACCAAGTTTTACAGATTGTGGTTTTTGCGGTAGTTTTCGGAATCGGATTGGCGATGGTGGAAGAAAGGAAAAGAAAGCCATTGGTTAATTTCGTAGAAAGCTTGGCGGAAACCATGTTCAAATACACCAACATCATCATGTATTTTGCGCCTATCGGTGTGGGAGCGGCTATGGCCTATACGGTTGGACACATGGGTATCGATATTTTAAAGAATTTAATGATGCTCTTATTGACACTCTACGGCGCATTATTGGTCTTCTTATTGGGTGTTTTATTACCCATCGCCTTGTACATGAAAGTTCCCATCCGGAATTTCATCGAAGCATTAAAAGAACCGGTTTCCATCGCATTTGCCACTACGAGTTCGGACGCAGCTTTACCTAAGGTGATGAGCAATATGGAAGATTTCGGCGTGCCACGGAAAATCGTTTCGTTCGTGGTGCCGACCGGTTACAGTTTTAACTTGGATGGGACTACTTTGTATTTGTCACTGGCTTCTATTTTCGTGGCTCAAGCTGCCGGAATGGATTTGAGTTTTGGCCAGCAATTGTTGATTTGCCTTACTTTGATGGTGACCAGTAAAGGCGTTGCGGCGGTTCCACGTGCATCCTTAATCATTTTAATCGCTACCGCCGACCAATTCGGATTGCCGTTATTCATCATCGCCGCGATCTTAGGAATCGATGAGTTGATGGACATGGCGCGCACTTCAGTCAATGTGATTGGAAACTGCTTGGCATCTGTGGTTGTTTCGAAATGGGAAGGTGAATTTGACCAAGAGAAAGCATTGAATTACGGCAAGGAAATCCCAAAGGAAAATTTAGCCGAATAATTCGATGACCGAAAACGGGAACTGCTTATCTTTGTTCCAATGCGCGGTTTGATTGAATTCTATTTGATTCGAAGCAATGTATGGGTTGCCATTTGTTTTGCAGCTATGCTGGCATTTTTCCAATTGGTACTCTATCATTTGAATTTCTATGTGCTCGGCATTGTGTTTTTCGGAACTTTGGCGATTTACAATTTTTCAAGAATTAAAAATTACAAGGATTTCATTTCACTGAATTCGGTTTACAAACCCCAGATATTCCTGACCATTTTAGGATTAACCGGAACCTTGGTTTGTCTGGTTTTACGCGGTTTTGAAATCAAGACCTTTCTCTATCTTTTCGTCTTGGGTTTCATCAGTTTTTGTTATTCGCTCCCATTTTCCGGATTGGGTTTGCGAACGATTCCTTTTTTAAAATTGTTTCTGATTGCATTTGTCTGGGCAGGGAGCTCCATCGGATTATTGCTGGTGGTGCACCATTCCCTGATTCAATACCAATTACTTTTTTTTGCGGTTTTCTTTTTTGTCATCGGCATCACGGTTCCTTTTGACATCCGTGACAAATCTACCGACGAAAGCGGTTTGAAAACGATTCCACAAGTAATTGGGATTCTTCCATCCAAAATATTTTCGGTTCTTGGTTTAATTTTGAGTGCCGTTCTCTTTTTTCTGGAATTCAGGGAATTTACAACGGCGGTCACGGCTTGGGCAATAACTGCTGCCATTTCCATTCTTTTAGTCCTCAATTCAAACGAGGAAAAATCCGAACATTATTATTCATTCTGGATGGAAAGCTGTTCCCTCCTGCCATTATTGTTCTTTTTGATTATTGGTGGGGTTTAACAGTTTGCGGAATATTTTTTATTAACTTTGAGATGTTTCAAATTTCCTTAACATGAAAAGAATCCTTTTCGTATCCATTGTATTAATTTTATTCATTGCCGCCTGCAAACCAAAAACCAACAAACCGCTGATGGAAGTAAACCCGGAATATGCGGCTTACATTTCGGCATATACTTCGGGATTGGTCTCAACAGAAAGCCACGTAAAGGTCATTTTGCAATCCGATTACCCGTTTGACACCAATGGCGATAAATCCATCAAAGAAGATATCATCAAATTCTATCCATCTATTCCCGGTACTGCTTACTTGACCGAAAATGCAACCATAGAATTCGTTCCGAATGAAAAATTGAAACAAGGTACCATTTATACCGGCAAACTGGATTTGTCCCAATTCATCAAAAATGTACCCGACAGCATGAAGCTCTTCAAATTCCAGTTTCAGGCCAAAAAGCAGGATTTTTCGGTGAGTATCGACGGCATTCAGGATACCGAAAAAGGCCAAGGAAATTATAAATTCGAAGGAAGTCTTTTTACGGCAGATGTAGCATCTTCTGAAAATTTCCCTGAAATCCTGACGGCTGAATTTGAAGGTGAAAAACTTCCGGTTACTTGGGAGCATGCCGAAAACAGAAGGAATCACCGCTTCACCATCACCGGGATTGAAGCCCAAGAGAGACCGGAAAAACTATTGTTGAAATGGAACGGAAAAGCCATCGACACCCAAAAAAGGGAAAGCATTGAATTCATCGTTCCGGCCCGAAACAGTTTTCAGGTGACACACATCAAAGCCGTATCCTATCCGGAACAGTATATTTCCGTGAATTTTTCCCAGGCTTTGCAAAGCGACGGCTTTTTCGACGGATTGGTAGAAATTTTCAAAACTGAAAAAAGCGATGAAGACGTAGATTATTCTTACAATGACACACCGCAGAATTACATCAAAACCACGGTTGTCAACGGAAATGAACTGAAAATTTATACCAATAAAAAAATTGGTGGCGAATACGAAATCAAATTATTTCCCGGCCTTCTAAGCGCCTATGGCAACCGAACCGAAAAGGAATTTAAAAAAGTCCTTGATTTTATAAACCTTTATCCCGAAGTGAAATTTGTAGGGAACGGAAACATCATCCCTTCCTCGGACGGCAAAGTAAACCTGCCTTTTGAAGCGGTGGGGGTAAATGCCGTTCGGGTAGAAATCACTAAAATATTTGAAAACAACATCCACCAGTTTTTCCAATACAATCAATTCAATACACAGGATAACCTGAAGCCCGTCGGACGAAAAGTTTTTTCGCGCATCATTCCGATTTCCAATTCGGACAATTTCAATATCAATGAAATGAACGTTTACCAGTTGGAACTTTCGAGATTCATCAAACCCGAACCCGGTGCCATTTACAACGTAGCCTTTTCAATTGACCGAAAATTCGCCACCTATCCTTGCGGTGGAACCCAAAACACAGATGAAGCCCTGATGATGATGGAAACAAGGAAAGACGACTACGAAACCGATTCCGAAATGTATGATTACTATGGGGATTATTATTACCCCGATGATTATAATTGGAGAGACCGGAACAACCCCTGTACTTCATCTTATTACACCTCCGAAAAAAATGTTAGTAAAAATATATTGTCCAGCAATTTAGGAATCAACTTCAAAGCCGGAAAAGACCGAAAGGCTTATGTCACCGTCACCGACATCATCACCGCCCGGCCTTTGGAAAACGTCCGTTTAAAAGCCTTCGATTTACAAAACCAACTTGTGGGTGAAGGAGCTACGGACCGCCAAGGTTTCGCCAATTTCGAACTGAACCGAAAACCCTTTCTCGTCATTGCGGAAAGAGAAGGCCAAAAAGGGTATATCAAAGTAGACAATGGTTCTTCCCTACCGCTTTCCAATTTTGATGTGGAAGGAGAATCGGCCGAGAGCGGCTTGGGTGGATTCATTTACGGCGAACGGGGCGTTTGGCGTCCGGGCGATAAAATGCACCTGACCTTTGTGATGGATCAGTCGGTGACCGGGATTTCAGATGAACAGCCTGCTATCTTGGAATTGAAGAGTCCGGACGGACAATTGATGCAACGAAAAGTGAATAATAATCCGGTAAACGGCTTTTATACATTCGAAGTCGAAACGCCGGCCGATGCCAAAACCGGCAATTGGTCTGCAAATGTGCGGATTGGTGGAAAAACTTTTTACAAATCACTCAAAGTCGAAACCATCAAACCCAATAGGCTTAAAATAAATACTATATTCTCTGAAGAAATTTTGACGAAATCGACTTCAGGAGCAGGATTCAAAATCAAAGCCAACTGGCTCAGCGGTGCAGATGCCCAAAACCTGAAGGCCAAAATAGACCTTACGCTGTTCCCTTCGGAAACAAAGTTCAAGTCTTTCCCGAATTTCAATTTCACAGACCCTTCCAGAAGTTTTCCTATGCAGGAACTCACCGTTTTTGACGGAAACCTGAACCGGAACGGAGAAGCGCAAATCGGGACTAATTTCAATCTGGAAAGCACACCGCCCGGCATGTTGACTTTGGGATTATTTACAAAAGTCTTTGAAACCGGCGGTGATTTCAGCAGTTCTTATGTAACCAAAAATTATTCTCCTTACCATACATATGTGGGTTTAAATATCCCAGTTCAAAATGATTATTGGGAAATGCTGGAAACCGGAAAAGAACATACCATTCAGGTTGCAACCGTGGACTACAAAGGAAATCCTGTTTCTAAAAAAAATGTAAAGGTTTTTATTTACCGTCTCCGCAATTCTTGGTGGTACAATTCCGACAACAACGATTTGGCTTACTATGTCAATCGGCAATATGAATTCCTGAAAGAAGAAAAAACCATTTCTACCCAAGACGGAAAAGGAAGTTTCAAATTAACCGTTCCCAATGACGAATACGGTAATTATTTTATCCGGGTTATGGATCCGGAAAGCGGACATTCGGCAGGAAAAACCATCTGGATGGATTGGCCTGATTGGAGAAGCCGGGGAAGTGGGAATTCCGAAAGCGCAGCGATTCTTACGTTCAAATCCGATAAAAACACGTATAAAGTGGGCGAAACCGCCCAGATTACCATTCCCTCTTCCTTGGAAGGACGGGCGTTAATCAGTTTTGAAAACGGTTCCAAAGTATTTGACCGGAAATGGATTGAAACCGAAAAGGGCCAAACCAAATTCGATTTGAAAATCACGGAGGACATGGCACCGAATTTTTATGTGAATATCAGTTTGCTGCAGCCCCATAGCGCGACCGTAAACGATATGCCGATTCGTATGTACGGTGTAATCCCGATTGGAGTAGAAAATCCAGAGCGGAAATTGACTCCCGTAATAAAAACACCCGAATCTGTCCGACCCAACAGCAATTATACCGTTTCGGTAAGTGAGCAATCGGGGAAAGAAATGACTTATACGCTCGCCGTGGTGGACGAAGGTTTATTGGATATTACCAATTACAAAACGCCCGATATTCATTCCTATTTTAACCAAAAACAAGCATTGGGTGTTAACACTTGGGATATTTTCAATTATGTTCTGGGTGCTTATGGCGGAAGGATTGAAAGCGTATTTACCATTGGCGGAGACCAAGCTTTGGCGAATTCAAACAAAGAAAAAATCAACCGATTCAAACCGGTCGTAAAATTTTTAGGCCCTTTTACCATTGGAAAAGGAAAGTCCAATACCCATAAAATCCGGATGGAAAATTATGTGGGTTCGGTAAAAGTGATGGTCGTCGCCGGAAACGGTTCGAGTTTTGGGAGTGCCGAAAAGAATATAGCCGTTAAACAACCTTTGATGACCCTCACTACATTGCCGCGCGTTTTGAATCCGGGGGATGAAATCACGCTTCCGGTCAATGTTTTTGCCATGGAAAACCATGTTAAAAATGTTTCGGTGACTGTAAAATCAAATGATTTGATTCAAATCGAAGGAAATCCCACCAATTCTTTGGAATTTTCAAAGACCGGTGATCGCCTGACGAACTTTAAAATCAAAATCCCGGAAAAAACAGGCAAAGCATTTTTATACATCAACGCAACATCGGGTGCAGAGAAACATTTAGACACGATTCAAGTGGAAGTTCGCAGCCCGAATCCGCCGATGACATTTTCCACTTCCAAAGAAATAAGCGGAAAAAGTAGTTGGACGGTTGAATATGAACCTTTCGGCATGAGCGGCACCTCAGATACCAAACTGATGATTTCCGCCGTTCCCGCCATGAACTTAGAAAAACGGATGCGTTACCTGATTCGTTATCCCCACGGATGTTTGGAACAAATTGTTTCCGGTGCCTTTCCGCAATTGTACCTGAATCAATTGTCCACGCTCAGCGATGCCCAGAAAAAGGATGTTCAGTACAACATCGAACAAACTTTATTGAAACTGAAATCCTATCAAGTCCCTGGCGGTGGATTGGCTTACTGGCCGGGCAGCGGGACACCGGATCCTTGGGCCAGTAGTTATGCACTTCATTTTATTTTAAAAGCGGAAGAAAAGGGTTATAAACTTTCACCCGGATTGAAAAACGGCTTATTGAAATACCAAGCCAAAACGGCCAGGGAATGGAGCGGATACAATGAAAAATATTATTACAATGATTTGGACCAAGCTTACCGGCTTTATACTTTGGCCCTAGCGCGAGAACCGGAATTGGCTTTGATGAACCGACTGAAGGAAAAGAATACCAATGCCGCAACGGTTTGGCGGTTGTCTGCCGCTTACCAATTGGCCGGCCAAAGAAATATTGCCAAAAAACTGGTTGAAAACTTAGCGACTTCGGTCAAGGAGTACAAATTCAATCCGCAAACTTACGGTTCGTCAGAACGCGACCAAGCGATGATTCTTGAAACTCTGACTTTATTGGATGAACGTGAAAAAGGCTTAACTGTATTGAAGAGCATCGCGAAAGATTTGAATTCCGAAGCGTGGTTCAGCACCCAGACTACGGCTTATTCACTCATGGCGATTTCTGAATATTTTGGGAAAAACAAAGTAGGTTCCAACATTCATGCAGAAGTAGTCGTCAATGGAAAACTTCAAAAAATAACCGGTGATAAACCATTTGTAAATATTGATTTACCGGAAACCAAAGGAAAATTCACCGTCAAAGACCTTTCCGGCAACGTCCTTTTCGCGGAATTAATCCGAAGCGGAGTTTCATCGAATGAAAATATACCCGGTGAAAACAGTAATTTAAATATGAGTATCGTTTATTACAACATGAGCAATAAACCGATTGACCCATCGGAACTCGCTCAGGGAACCGATTTTAAATGCGTGGTGAACATCACCAATCCCGGGATGATGGGGAATTACAATGAACTGGCATTGACGCAAATGTTTCCTTCCGGATGGGAAATCATTAATACCCGTTTGAACGAACAAACGACAACAAACCGCAATTTGGGACTGAACTACCAAGATTTCCGTGATGACCAGGTTTACAGTTATTTTGATTTGAGGGCGGCTCAACAAGTTTCGATAACCGTATTGTTGAATGCTACTTACAAGGGAGATTTTTATTTACCGGCTGCTTATTGCGAAGCGATGTATGACCACACGATTTATGCGGTTAGCCCCGGAAAACGGGTTACGGTCAAATAAACCACAAAAAAACGGGGTGAATTGATTTCACCCCGTTTCCTTTCAAATTTAAATGCCTATTTCAAACTTTGGGCTTTTTGTCCGTTTTGACTGGTCGTTCTTTTTTCAGTCGCTTTGATTTCTGATTTTTTAGCTTGTTTGTTCTCGGCAGCTGCTTTTTTATCGGCTTCTGCTTTCTTTTGGGCTTCGATTTGATCAGATTTTTTCTGTTCTTTTAGCTGTTGTTCAGTTTTAACATCGTTTTTAATGGATGCTTTCTGGGCTTTTTCTTGGGCAAATAAAACCGGAGCCACCGCTAAGCTCATAATTGTTATTAATTTCTTCATAATAAAGTTTTTTTAGATAAGACTTTATCAAATCTAAACAATTTATTTAAAAAAACAATCATCAAAGAAATAGAAATTAAAATAAAAGCAAGCCTGTAAGCCGGATTCTGTATCCGCCGGAGCGAATCTTTGTCATTTATCTGGTTCCGCCATTGCTGACGGAATCTATCTGCCTACCCCTCGGCAACGGGCGAGCAGCCCTTAACTGCCGATATACATGGCATTGCACCGCATAGAGTTTACCTGGTTTCACTACAGCCGAACTGTACTTGCTTTCTGTTGCACTGGTCCTACCCCGGATTGCTCCGGGATGGCGGGCGTTACCCGCTATGCTGCTCTTTGGTGTCCGGACTTTCCTCCCTCTACAACAGTAGAGAGCGACAAAGCGGCTTGCTTTTGCAAAATTAGGCATAAAAAAATTGCCACTTCTGATGAAATGGCAATTTCAGTAAAATTCAATTTTATCAGGATTCTTGTTCGGCAGATTTTCCTTGAACGCTGATCACAACGCCGTCTTTTGCTTCATTCAAATCCAATAATAATTTATCGCCTTCAGAGATTTCGGAATTGATAATTTCCTCAGCCATCGGGTCTTCTATGTATTTTTGAATCGCTCGTTTCAACGGGCGGGCACCGAAATCTTTGTCAAATCCTTTTTCCGCAATGAAATCTTTGGCTTCAGGCGTCAATTTCAGTTCATAACCCAAATCCGACAAACGTTTGTATAATTTATCCAATTCGATGTCGATGATTTGGAAAAGGTCTTCTTTCGAAAGGGAATTGAATACGATGATGTCATCGATCCGGTTGAGGAATTCGGGTGCAAAGGTTTTCTTCATTGCGTTTTCAATCGTACTTTTCGCACGTTCATCCGAACTGCCTTTTCGGGCGGAAGTTCCGAAACCTACGCCGTCACCGAATTCTTTCAACTGTCTGGTTCCAATGTTGGAAGTCAATATGATAATGGTATTCCTGAAATCGATTTTCCTGCCCAAACTATCGGTGATATGCCCGTCATCCAATACTTGTAAAAGAATATTGTAAACATCCGGGTGCGCTTTTTCGATTTCATCCAAAAGGATTACGGAATAGGGTTTTCTCCGCACCGCTTCGGTGAGCTGTCCGCCTTCTTCATACCCTACATAACCCGGAGGGGCGCCGATTAAGCGTGAAATGGCAAATTTTTCCATGTATTCGCTCATGTCGATTCGGATCAAAGCGTCTGAAGAATCAAATAATTCATGTGCCAGAACCTTTGCGAGTTGGGTTTTACCGACACCGGTTGTCCCCAGAAAAATAAAAGTCCCGATTGGCCTTGCCGGGTCTTTCAGTCCGGCGCGATTTCTTTGAATCGCTTTCACGACTTTCCCAACCGCTTCATCTTGACCGATGACTTTCCCTTTCATTAACTCATTCATCTGAGCGAGTTTTTTCAATTCTTTTTCCGCCACTCGGTTCACGGGGATTCCGCTCATCATGGAAACCACTTCGGCTACATTTTCTTCGGAAACGGTTTCACGGTTGTCCTTTGAATCCTGCAACCATTCCGCTTGCGCCTTTTTCAGTTGGGCTTCTATTTGCTTTTCGGTATCGCGCAAACGTGCGGCTTCTTCATATTTTTGGCTTTTTACAACCTTGGTTTTTTCTTCACGGATTTCTTCCAGTTTTTGTTCTAAATCCAAAATTTCCTGTGGGACTTTGATGTTTTTGATGTGCACACGTGAACCTGCTTCATCCATCGCATCGATGGCTTTGTCAGGCAAATACCGATCGGTGATGTAGCGGTTGGTCAAATTCACACAAGCCTGAATCGCTTCGTCTGTATAGTTTACATTGTGGTGTGCTTCGTATTTGTCCTTGATTTGATTCAAAATCTGAACGGTTTCCTCGGGTGAAGTCGGATCGACCATCACGGTTTGAAAACGTCTGACCAATGCCCCGTCTTTTTCAATGTATTGGCGGTATTCATCCAAAGTCGTCGCTCCGATACATTGCAGTTCACCCCTGGCCAAAGCCGGTTTAAACATATTCGAAGCGTCCAAAGAACCGGTTGCACCACCTGCCCCGACGATGGTATGCAGTTCATCAATGAAAAGGATGATGTCGTCATTTTTCTCCAATTCATTCATGATGGCTTTCATTCTTTCTTCGAATTGACCCCGGTATTTTGTTCCCGCTACCAGACTGGCCAAATCCAAAGTTACCACGCGTTTGTTATACAACACACGGGATACTTTTCTTTGGATAATCCGAAGTGCCAATCCCTCGGCGATGGCGGATTTCCCGACGCCGGGTTCGCCGATTAACAGAGGATTGTTTTTCTTTCTGCGGCTCAAAATTTGCGAAACCCGTTCAATTTCCTTTTCCCGCCCTACAACAGGATCCAGTTTACCTTCAATGGCTATCTGGGTAAGGTCGCGCCCGAAATTATCTAAAACAGGGGTTTTGGTCTTCGCCGTTCCTTTGGGTGGGGATTTTTCGAATTCTCCGCCTTGGATGCGGTCATCCTCATCGTCGTAACCCGAGCTTTCGGCTTTTGGGGATTCCGTGACATCGTCTTCTTGGTATTGGAATTTGAATTCTTCTTTGACGGAAACATAATCCACATCCAACTTCTTCATTAATTTGGTCACCGGGTCGTTTTCATTTCTCAAAATGCACAACAATAAGTGCACGGTATTGACAGTAGAATTCTTGAAAAGCTTGGCTTCTAAAAAAGTAGTTTTCAAAGCGCGTTCAGCCTGTTTGGTCAACTGAAGGTTTTGTTTGGAATTGGAAAAGGTTTCCTTTGGCGGAGCCAATAGTTCTATTTTTTCACGTATATCTTTTAAATTTATATTCAGTGCTTCCAAAATAGATACCGCTTTACTGTCTCCATCGCGTAAAATACCGAGGAGAAGATGTTCGGTACCGATTTGGTCATGGCCGAGACGAAGAGCCTCTTCCTTGCTGAATGCGATTACATCTTTTACTTTTTGGGAAAAATTATCGTTCATTTTTTATCTCTTACTAAACAAATATAAGTACTTCTGCCACTTCTGAACATAAATAATGCCACATTTATTAACGGGTTATTCAGATTTTCAAACTGCCAAATCAGGTGTAGTTTCCGTCGAAATCGGACAAAATTTCAGTTCCACCGATTGGTTTGAATAAATAATTTGGGTAATGGAGGTAGTTTGAACCGTTGGGAACCGATTGTTTTCAGGCATTGCCAACGCTTGGTGGAGTTTAAAAATGGATTTAGGGTTGATGGGTTGATGGTTCATGAAGATTTCTTGATGCGAAGCCTTTTCAACCGTTGAATATAGGGTTGAAGAAGAACGCACAATACAGCTTTCAGATGTATGGTTTTCGGTGAATTTTCGGGTTCCGTCCCAAACCAAAATATGTTTTTCACGGGTTTCAAAGTCGCCCATTACCATCGTAAAATCCTCGATTTCAGTTAAATTAATTTCATTTATAAAATCATAAATGGATGGGAATTTTAACAATTCCAAAATGATTAAGCCTCTGCTCATGCGGTAAGGGGGAAGGGGGCGGTGTTTGTCGTAAGCACCGTTCAAAACACATACGGCATATTTATCGGTATGGTAAATCCAAGTTCCGCCGGAATTCAAATCCACCGGTCCGGTTGCCTTTGTACCAAAAAATTCGCGCTGTTCCACAGTTGGGGAAGTTTTCCGCAGGATGCTTTCGTCCCGGTTGTGGGTGAGGATAAAATTGCCGTTTTCTTCACTAAAAATGCTGAGTATGCACATTCCAATATTAGTTTGAACAAATTTAGAAATTATTACATTTGTAAAAGATGTTGTAAAATGAAGGAAATCTCCCAAAAATTATTATCAGAAATAGCGACTGTAATTAACCAGCTGAACAAGGATGATTTTAGTCAAAAATTACCGATTTTAAACGGGAATTCTATCGGAAAACATATCCGCCATATTTTGGATTTATTTGATTGTTTGTTGGATTCAAAAAATGGCATAATCAATTATGACGAACGCAAAAGAAACCCTGAAACTGAAATTGACAAAGCGATTGCACTTCTAAAAATCAACCAAATCAACGAAAGAATACAAGCCTTAAACCTGACGGAAAAAGTCATTTTGAGGCAAAATTTAAACCATTCATTTTGTGAAATTAATTCTTCGATTGAGCGGGAATTGCTTTATAACATAGAGCACAGCGTCCATCATTCAGCCGTTATCAGGATTGGGATTGAGAACAATTTCGGTTATGTTCAACTGCCTGAAAATTTTGGTGTGGCGTACTCTACAATTTCGCATCGTGAACAAAAAGTTGGTTAAAATTCTCCGGTACGAATTCTGGCCGATGTGGGTGTTTTATGCACCCTTTGCCCCCTATTGGATTTGGAATTCTTTGCGTTCGGGTTCGTTCAGTTATTTTTGTAAAGCCAATCCGGGCATGAAGTTCGGCGGGTTTCTGGACTATTCAAAATATGAAATCCTGAAACAAATCCCCACAGAATTCAGACCCGAAACGACATTCCTTCCCCATAAAAATCAATTGAGATCCCTACCCGATTTCCCTTTTGTCGCGAAACCGGATACAGGTGAACGCGGCGTAAATGTAGAAGTCATCCGAAACCTTTCTGATTGGGAAAATTACATTCCGGAAGAAAATTTAATTATCCAAGAATTCATAGATTTACCTGTGGAGTTTGGTATTTTTTATGCGCGGTTGCCCGGCGAAAATGCCGGAAAAATTTTGTCGGTTACGGGCAAAGAATTTTTGAAATTTGAATCGGACGGAAATGGCACTTTGAGAGATTTTATCGAAAACTATACAAGGGCTTCTTTCCGAAAAAAATATTTGTTCCATAAATTTAAAAACCAACTCGATATCGTTTATCCAAAAGGAAAGCAAATTTTATTGGAGCCTATTGGCAACCACAACCGTGGAACCAAATTTTACGATGCTTCGCATTTAATATCGGATAAATTGACCGAAAAAATCAATGCTGTTTCGGAGGAAATAAACGGTTTTTACTACGGGAGGTTTGATGTTAAAACCAATTCAGAAGCAGACTTTCAAAATGGCAAATTTAAAATACTGGAAATCAATGGATCGAATTCTGAACCGACCCATATTTATGATTCCGCATTTAATCTTTTGAAAGCCTATCGGGAGGTGAAGCGCCATTTGGACATCCAGTTCCGGATTTCTCAAAAAAACCCGCCAAACGGTTCAGATGCGGAATTTTTCAAAGCGGTTTGGAAAAGATTCTGAGCAATGCAAATTTGTCAGTTACACGAGTGCTGGAACGATTTGTGAAAACCGATTGAAAACGAATTCCGTGAAATATCCGTTCCCAAAAAATACATTGGTCGTTCCGCTTTTATTGCTCTTACCCATCTGGATTGTTTTTTTTCTGCAATCCCAAGGCTTGGGTGATTTGGAATGTTATGGAATCATTCCGCGGCATTTAGAAGGATTGCGCGGGATTCTTTTCGCACCATTGTTTCATTCCGGCTGGAAACACCTCATCAACAATTCGGTTCCTTTGGTGGTATTGAGTTTTTTTGCGGTTTTATTTTACCAAAGAATTGCTTATTTCGTCATCATTTTCGGATGGATTCTGACCGGATTTTTAATTTGGATTTTTGGTAATTTCCCTTTGTGGGATGATTATGTAGGCTGTCACATCGGCGCAAGCGGGATTGTTTATTTATTGGCTTCGTATGTTTTTTTCAGTGGGATTTTGAAAAAATCCCGGCACCTGATTGCCATTTCACTGATTGTTGTTTTCTTGTACGGAAGTATGATTTGGGGCGTTTTTCCGGAAGAAATCCTGCCGAAATTTTACCGGGAAAGTTCCAATCCCATTTCTTGGGAAAGCCATTTATTAGGCGGTATAGTGGGGTTTTTATTTGCGGTGGTTACCCGAAGATACGGTGTTGAGAAAAAAGTATTTTCATGGCAAATCAACCCGGAACCGGACAGCCGCGAAAAAATGCTTTGGGAGTCTTATAAACAAACGCTTTCCGATGAAGAGCGTTTAAAAATCGAAGAAAAATACGGTGAAAATCAGCCTAAAGATGATTCTGATGAAAACAGCAACGGGAATTATTGGTTTACCAACGACTCCAGGTAATCATATAGTTCTTTTAATTCCGCAGGTGGCTCACCTTCATCAAATGATTGGGAATTATAGGATTCCCCATCCGTTTCAATCGTGATGGTAGTAGCCATTGCCCCGTCATAGAAACGAGCTTGGGT
>JAEZDQ010000070.1 GCA_023433225.1 Bacteroidota bacterium
CCGTTGGACAATGTGCTTCCTTCCGCTCATGCCGAATATTTGGACATTCCGATTTATATTACGGATACCGCACCGGCAGACTTAGTCAATACCGGCGGAAACTTTATGTCGGACGGCATGGGAAATGCCTTTGCTTCAAATTTAATCCTCATGGAAAACCAAGCCGGAAATCCCTATGGTGTAAGCCCTAAAACGGAAGCTCAGGTCGATCAGATCATGGAAGATTATATGGGGATTCAATCTTACCGGAAAATGACAGTCCTGCCGTATGATGGAATACACCATATTGATATGCACATGAAACTGTTGGATGAAGAAACGATTCTGGTAAGCGAATATCCACAAGGAGTTGCAGACGGGCCACAGATTGAGGCTAACATCGATTACATTACAACCACTTTTCAAACTCCTTTCGGGAATGATTATGAAATCAAATGGATTCCCGCTCCACCCAGCACCAGCGGACAATATCCGGACACCGGCGGTGCTTACCGGACTTATACCAATGCGGTAATTGTCAACAAAACGGTTTTGGTTCCGGTTTATCGGCCCGAAGTAGATGATGAAGCCCTGCAAATCTGGCAGGAAGCAATGCCTGGATATAGAATTGTGGGAATAGATGTGGACAATCCTTCTGAGCCGTTAATCAACGGTGGCGGTGCAATTCATTGCATTACACACACCATTGGGGTGGCAGACCCATTGTGGATTGTCCATGAAAAAATCAGATATGCGACGGCGAATTCAAATGTTGCGATTGAAGCGCAAATCAAACATATATCGGGTGTTGCACAAGCCAAGGTTTTCTGGAAAGAAGAAGATGAAACTGAATTCCAAGAACTTTCCATGACAAATCCCTCTGGTGATAACTGGACCACAACCATAACCGTTCCTATGGATTCGGAAGAAATTGATTATTACATCTGGGCCGAAGCCAATTCCGGCAAGTCAATTGCGCGACCAATGCCGGCTCCGGAAGGTTTTTGGACTTTTAACGTCTTGCAGATGTCCACCGAAGAGTGGGCTAATCAAAGCATCCATGGTCCTTATCCCAACCCGGCCAAAGACAAAGTTTATTTTGATGTGAAGGATATTTCGGGGAAATTAAATGTTTCTATCTACAATATGGCCGGACAGAAAATGTACCAAAATTCGCTTGAAAATCCCGACGGGAAAATTACGCTGAACCTCAACGCTTCTTGGAAAGGAGTTTACCTTGTAAATTTTGAAGGGGAATTTGGGAAAATAAGTAGGAAGTTGGTGGTGAATTGATTAATGTGCTTAATTCCAAAATCCCGCGCATAAAATCCTTGAAAATTATTCTTATTAACTTCCATCTTTCGAACGCATCATTCGGGATGTTGTTCTTAAAAACTAAAACAAAAAACCGCCCTCACTTCGACAAGCTCAGTGGGGCGGTTCTATCATTTAAAGGAATGGGGGATTAGTTTCCTTCTCCTTCCATTCGCTTTTTCAATTCAGCTAATTCGTCAATGTCACCCAAAGTCGATGTTTCGATGGATTGGTTGTCCATTGCTTTTTTGGCTTGTTTTTCTTCCTCTTCGCGGAAAGTTGCGGTGTGGGAAACCACTACGCGTCGGAATTCTTTGTTGAATTCGATTACGGTGAATTCCAGTTCGTCGCCTTTCTTCACACGTGAACCGTCTTCTTTTTCCAAAGTCCTTGCCGGTGCGAAAGCTTCTACGTCGGCATCTTCAAACTGAATGGTTGCGCCTTTGTCGAATACGTCAACAGCTTTTCCGGTATGTTTGGATCCGATGGAATATTTACCTTCGTATTTATCCCAAGGGTTTTCGGTCAATTGTTTGTGGCCCAAGCTCAAACGGCGTGCATCTACATCCAATTCCAAAACAACCACATCCAAGATGTCATCTACATTGCAGAATTCGGAAGGATGTTTGATTTTCTTGGTCCAAGAAAGGTCGGAGATATAAATCAGACCGTCCACACCTTCTTCCAGTTCTACGAACACGCCGAAGTTGGTAAAGTTCCTTACTTTTCCTTTGTGTTGTGAACCGATTGGGTATTTGGTTGTGATGTCTGTCCATGGGTCCGGCGTCAATTGCTTGATGCCCAACGACATTTTTCTCTCCTCTCTGTCCAAAGTCAGGATTTGAGCTTCAATAGAGTCACCTACTTTTACGAAATCCTGAGCGGAACGCAAATGGGTGGACCAAGACATTTCAGAAACGTGTACCAAACCTTCTACACCCGGAGCAACTTCGATGAAAGCACCGTAGTCAGCCAATACAACGACTTTTCCTGTTACTTTGTCGCCAACAGCTAAGTTTTGATCCAAGGCTTCCCATGGGTGTTTTTCCAATTGTTTGATACCCAGTTGGATTCGGGTTTTGTCTTCGTCGAAATCCAAAATAACCACATTGATTTTTTGACCATCCGACAAGATTTCGGAAGGATGGTTAATTCTGGACCAAGAAAGGTCTGTAATATGGATCAAACCGTCTACACCGCCCAAATCAACAAATACACCGTAAGAAGTGATGTTTTTCACTTCACCTTCGAGTACTTGTCCTTTTTCAAGTTGTGCAACGATTTCTTTTTTCTGTTCTTCGATGTCGGCTTCGATCAATGCTTTGTGTGAAACGACCACATTTTTGAATTCCGGGTTGATTTTAACCACTTTGAACTCCATTGTTTTACCCACATATTGTTCGTAATCGCGGATTGGTTTCACATCGATTTGTGAACCGGGCAAAAATGCTTCGATTCCGAAAACGTCCACAATCATACCGCCTTTTGTACGGGCTTTGATGTAACCGTTGATGATTTCTTGCGTGTCGTGGGCTTTGTTCACAGCATCCCAAGCGTTCAATGAACGTGCTTTTCTGTGGGATAGAACCAATTGCCCGTTTTTGTCTTCACGTTGGTCAACCATTACTTCCACTTGGTCGCCTACGGCTAAATTCGGATTGTAACGGAATTCGTTGAGTGAAATAACACCTTCTGATTTGAAGTTGATGTCCACAATCGCTTCCTTATCGGTCAAACGAACAACCTTCCCTTTGAAAACCGCATTTTCATCTAAGCTTTCCAAGGTGTCGTCGTACATTTTTTCCAACTGCGCCTTTTCTTTTCGGTCTTCTTCGTTGAGTCCGCTTTCAAAAGATTCCCAGTCGAATTCTTCAAGGGTAACGTTTGTGTTTGTTTCAGTGGAATCAGCATTTAAGTCAAATGCTTGGTCTTCCAACTCTTCGTGATTTGTCTCTTTAGACATAAATTAAAAAATTTGTATCTCAGAATTTTGCATCGAAACCAGCGCGGAATGGGCTCTGAGAGTGGTTAAACTTTTGTTTTTCAATACTTTGTTTCATTAATCCGCCAAAGTGGGCGCAAAGGTAAGGTTTTCTGTTGAAACATCTTATACAATGAATTGAAAATCTTTGTTTTGAAATGTGTTAACTTTCCGGATTAACCTTATTTTTATCAAAAATTAAATTCAAAAAATGCCCGAACAGCAACTCGAATTCAGAAAAGCAAATATGCAGGATGCGCCGGAAATTTGGGCGATTCTGCAAGAAGCAATCAAACGCCGAAGGCTGGATGGAAGCAACCAATGGCAAGACGGTTATCCCAATTTATCTACCGTCGAAAACGACATTTCCCAAGCCCGGAATTATGTTTTGGTTTTGAATCGGAAAATCATCGCTACTGGGGCATTGATTTTCAATGAGGAGCCGGCTTATGAAAAGATTGAAGGTGCTTGGCTGAGTGAAGGGGAGTTTTTGGTCGTTCACCGCGTGGCGGTTTCGGATGAGGTAGCCGGAAAAGGATTTGCAACCCGGTTTTTTACCTATTTTGAAGATTTTGCAAAGGACAACGGAGTTTACAGTATTAAAGTCGATACGAATTTCGATAATAAAGCGATGCTCAGGATTCTGGAGAAATTGGGTTATACATATTGCGGAGAAGTGGATATGCGCGGCAGTCCGCGTAAAGCTTTTGAGAAAGTTTTGGTGTAAATCCAATTAAAAAGCCCCAAACAAGATGTTCGGGGCTTTTAAAAGTGGTGCCTCCAGGAATCGAACCAGGGACACAAGGATTTTCAGTCCTTTGCTCTACCAACTGAGCTAAGGCACCAACTCATTTGGGAGTGCAAATATAATGAATTTTTAATTTCACGAAAATATTTTTACGTTTTCTAAAAAGAATTATAGGGTTCTTCCCGTCGAAACTTTAATAGTTCATTAACAATCAAATTCTTTTAACGTTTTTGCAGATTCCAATCTAAGTCATCATATTTGCAACTTGTAATTTTATTTTTTCATCGAATGAAAAAGATTTTTTGTGGGATGCTTTTGGCGTGTTTGGGAATGGGATTGTCTGCGCAGGACGTATCAACGTCTCCCTTTTCTTCTTTTGGCGTAGGGGATTTGCTTTTTGACAATAACATTGAACAAGCCGGAATCGGCGGGATTTCCGCATTAACCACCAGCCCGTTTCACTCAAGCGCAAATTTTTCGAACCCGGCAGCCAACCAAAGCCTGAACATGACAAGTTTTGAATTTGGAGCCAACACTCATTTGAGCCGTTTTAAAGATGCGACAAGTTCTTCCGAAAAGAGCACTACCTATATTTCCAATATTTCGCTTGCATTTCCGGTGGGAACAAAAGCCCGCGCCGGATTCGGATTCCAGCCTTATTCGGCAGTCGGATATGAAGTTACGACCATAACCCGTAATGAAACCATCGCTTTTCAAAACGCGTTCAAAGGTGACGGCGGATTGAATTCCGTTCATGTAATGGGTTCTTATAATATAAACACGGAATTTTCTTTGGGCGTACGTGCCAATTATTTATTCGGTGACCTAGAAAGGAGCCAAGTGATTTCCACTGAAGGATTGCCTTTGGTAACAGATTACAATTACCAATCAAGAGTCAACGGTTTACAATTTACGGCCGGGGGATATTATTCCAAAAGAATCGGGGAAAATAAAAAACTGGACATCGGTGCGACTTATACATTGGGTTCTAAACTGAATGCCAAAATCACCGATTTGACGACCACTTATGCGGTTGACGACTTGGCTATGGAACGTGCGGACACCATACAATTCAAAAAAGTATATGGCGATATGAAACTGCCACAATCCGTTACATTTGCAGCCGCGCTCCGGAAAGACCTGCATTGGATGGTCGGAGCCCAATTGGATTGGGGTGATTGGGGTGCTTATGAAATGGACGAAGACGATAATTCGATGATTGATACGAGGTTCCGTGCATCCGTTGGCGGTTATTGGATTCCGGATTTCAACAGCTACAAAAGTTATTTTGAACGTGTCATCTATAGGTTGGGTGGATTTTACGAAGCTACTCCGCTTCAGTTCGGCACAGAGGGCGTGAAAAAATACGGGCTGACCGTAGGATTTGGTTTTCCTGTAGGCAAAGACCGCGACGCTTCCATGCTCAATCTGGCTGTTGAGTTGGGGCAGCAAGGAAGTACTTCGTCCAGTATTATCCAAGAGAATTATGCTAACATTAAACTCGGTTTTACGCTCAACGACATTTGGTTCCGGAAACGTGTAATCGACTAACCAATCAAAATGAATCTCTTCCGCCGGAAAATCAAATGGAATTTACGCAAGAGATTAATCCCGTTTCTTATTTTACCGGTATTTTATGTCGCTTGTGACAGCGGAAATGATGCGGATTTGAACACACGGAAATCGGATTTTCCGGACCGAACCCTCATCAATGCACATATTTTTTACAAGGATTCCGGGAGGATTGTTTTGGATTTGCGTTCGCCTTTGATTGAAGAATATTCACTGGTCGATACGCCTTATACCCAATTCCCGAAAGGGCTTGAATTGGAATTTTACAATAAAAGAAGCGATACACCGGGGTACCTTCGGGCGAACTGGGCGACTTTCAGTGATGCGCGCGGTTGGTATGAAGGCCGGGGAGATGTGGTGGTAATCAATGAAAAAGGAGATACTTTGAAGTCTCAAAAACTTTTCTGGAATAAAAAGACCAAGAGGATTTTCACCCAAGATACCGTTTTCATCATCAGCAAAGAGAGGGATTCCCTACAAGCTGCCAACGGTTTGGAAGCATCAGACGACTTGAGCGAATATACCCTTTTCAACAACCGGGGAACCAAATACTACGAGGAGAAGGATTGAGATTCATGGCATCATCGCCGAAAAGATAAATTTTAATCTGTTCATTTTCAAATTTTCTCATTTTCTCATTTTCAAATTGATTTAATTATTGTATTTTCGCCACCCGTAATTTATATAATAAAGTAATAATATAATGGCAATTTTAGGAGAAATTCGGAAACAGACTTGGCTTTTGATAGTGGTAATCGGTGTGGCCATGCTGGCTTTCTTGGCCGGAGATTTATTCAGCGAAAACTCTGTATTGAAGCGTGCGTTTACCGGCGACCCCAATGAGGTCGGAAATGTGAACGGAACCCCCATCACGCTGGCAGAATATGTCAATGCCCAAAACCGCATGAGCGGCCAAGGTGCTTCTATGAATCAGGTTTCCCAACAAGTTTGGAATTCATTGGTTTCCCAAAAATTAATAAAAGACCGTGCCGAAAGCCTCGGTTTAATGGTCAGTGATGATGAAGTCTGGAATTTCATGGCTAACCGCTACGGAATGTCGAGCGGTGCAGAATTGAAAAGCCAAGTCGGCATGTTGAAATCTCAGTTCGACCAAAGGATGCCCGGTGCAGGCGAAGCATACCAAAACTTTTTGGCTGAATTTGAAAACGCCAAACCGGATTTGCTTTACCAAAAATATTTAGACCTGATTATGATCGGAGTTGCCGTCACTACCAAGGAAGCGGAATTTCAGCAAATCAGCAATGTACAGAATGCAAACATCGAGTACGGATTTGTTTCTTATGATAATTTGAAAAAGAAATATGACATCAAAGTAACCGATGATGAAATCAATGCCTATATCAAAAAATACCCTAAGAAATACCAAAGGGAAGCGATGGTGGATTTGAGCTATGTTTATTTTGCGTCTCAACCTTCCCAAGAGGATGAAAATGCCGCCCTCAAAGAAATCAATCAATTCCTTGCCCTAAGTGTAACTGTGGACGAGGTGAACAATATTTCCGATACGATTGAAGCTTTTGGCCAAACAACAAATGACTCGCTTTATGTTTCCCGTCATTCCGAACGGCCTTTCATGTCGCAATACGTCACCCGAAAACAAATTGAAACCGCTACCCAATTACCGGAAGAATACCGAAACTTTTTACTGAACGCTTCCGTAGGCGAAGTGGGCGGACCCTTCAAAACCGGGAACGCCTATCAGTTATTGAAAATTTCAAAAACAAAACCCATCTCGGACTCCATCAACTCAAGCCACATCCTGATTTCATATGCGGGAAGCGAAGTAGCACAAAAAGACGCGTCCATAACGCGCTCACGTGATCAAGCGAGGGTTTTGGCGGACAGTATCCTGAATATGGCCAAATCCAATCCGTCCAACTTTACGAATTTGGTTGCGACTTATTCCGATGACGCAGGTTCTAAACTAAAAAACGGAAGCATTGGATGGACAAGCAGGAATTCACAAAATATCGCTGCGGAATACCTTCAATTTTTAATCGATAACCCTAAGGGAAATATCGGTTTGACCGAATCCCGTTTCGGTTTCCATATCATTAAGATTGATGATGTGAAATCGGTAACAGGTTACCAAATTGCCAATATCCTGAAAGAGATCAAACCTTCTCAAGAAACATCGGATAAAAACCACTCTGACGCGATTAAGTTTGCCCAAGAAGTTACCGGGAAATCCTTGAATGAATTTGCAAATTTGGCGCAGAAAAATAATTTCAATTACAATACAGCTGAAAATGTACAGCGATTCCACGCCATGCCAATTCTCGACCCCAGTTCGGGAATCGGCAATGAAAAAGACGATGAAATCCTGAAATGGGCGTTCAACAAGAACACCAAACCGGGAAGTTCATTCTTGTTCACCACGACTAATGAAGACCAAATCATTGTTTATTTGGCAGCTAAAACGCCCAAAGGATTGGCTTCAGCAAATTCGGTAAGAACTGAGGTAGAACCCATTCTCATCCAACAAAAATTGGCAAAAACCATCAATGAAAAATTAGGCGCAAACCCGAGCATTGATGCGTATGTTTCGAACTTCGAAGCGGAAAAAGGGACTTCGAGGATTACTTTCGGTTCAGCGCAATTGGTCGGGAAAGGACCGGAACCAAAAGTGGCCGGTGCGGCATTCGGATTGAAACCCGGAAACACGTCGAAAGCCATTGACGGGGTTGCCGGCGTATATGTAATCAAAGTGGTTTCTGTGGATCCAGAGCCAAAGGTAGAAGACGCTACTTTCTTGGTGAATCAACTTCAAATGACCCAATCACAGAAAGTCAACCAACAATTGTTGCCTTCCATGATTCAAGCGGCAGAAATCGAAGACAACAGAATCCAAAGACTGGATCGGTAAAACCAAATAAATACACCAAAAGCCTGGATGAGAATTCAGGCTTTTTTTGTTCATTCAATTTTTTCTAACGTATATTTACACCCTAAAATTTGCCCAAGTGTTGAAATTGGTAGACAAGCTAGTTTCAGGTTCTAGTGCCGAAAGGCGTGCTGGTTCGAGTCCGGTCTTGGGCACAAAAAAAAGGAGAACTTCAACGTTCTCCTTTTGATTTTAATCCTTTTATAATAATTCCTCATCCACCAAATTCGGCAACGTAACTTTTAACAAAGGTTCGTCTTCCATCGCGCGTTTGATGGCAAAAATCGCTTCATCATTCCTTGCCCAGCTTCTTCGCGCAATTCCGTTGTTCACATCCCAATGCAACATCGATTTTAATCGAGATTCTGCATCTGAAGTTCCGTCCAACAACATTCCAAATCCGCCGTTGATCACTTCGCCCCAACCAACTCCACCGCCGTTGTGAATCGAAACCCAAGTTGCTCCACGGAAACTATCTCCGATCACGTTGTGAATCGCCATATCGGCTGTGAATTTCGAACCGTCGTAAATATTGGAAGTCTCACGGAAAGGTGAATCCGTTCCCGAAACATCGTGGTGATCACGACCCAAAACAACCGGCCCGATTTTACCTTTGGAAATCGCATCGTTAAAGGCTTTCGCGATTTTAATTCGCCCTTCGGCATCAGCATATAAAATTCGGGCTTGTGAACCTACCACCAATTTATTTTCCTGCGCACCTTTGATCCAAGTGATATTATCCTGCATTTGTTGCTGGATTTCTTTTGGCGAGTGTAGCATAATTTCTTCTAAAACTTGACAAGCGATTTCATCTGTTTTTTGCAAATCTTCCGGTTTTCCACTTGTACAAACCCAACGGAACGGCCCAAATCCAAAATCAAAACACATCGGCCCCATGATGTCCTGGACATAAGACGGATAAGCCCAACCCCCAACCCCTTCCCCAAGGGAAGAGGAGCTTGAAAATTCTCCCGATTCATCTTTATAAACGGCGGCACCCGCTCTGGAAGCTTCTAATAAAAATGCATTTCCGTAATCAAAAAAGTAAGTTCCTTTTTTGGAATGTTTATTGATGGCACCAACCTGTCTTCGCAGAGACTCTTGTACTTTTTCTTTGAATAATTCCGGATTTTCGGTCATCATCTGATTGGATTCTTCGAAACTTAATCCCACCGGATAATAACCCCCTGCCCATGGATTGTGCAAAGAAGTCTGATCGGAACCTAAATCGATGTATATATTTTCTTCGTCAAATTTCTCCCAAACATCCACCACATTTCCATCGTAGGCAATCGAAACGACTTCTTGTTTTTCTTTGGCTTCGCGAACTCTTTTCACCAACTCATCCAAATCCGAAATCACTTCGTCCACCCAACCTTGTTCGTGACGTTTCCAAGTCGCCGCCGGATTGACCTCAGCCGTAACCGAAATGACACCGGCAATGTTTCCGGCTTTGGGTTGAGCGCCCGACATTCCGCCTAAACCAGCCGTCACAAAGAGCCCCACCTCGCTCCTCCCCGAAGGGGAGGAAGTTCCCCCTCCTTTGGAGGGGGTTAGGGGGAGGCTTTTTCGAACCCCATTCAATAATGTAATCGTTGTTCCATGCACGATTCCCTGCGGGCCGATGTACATATAACTTCCGGCAGTCATTTGTCCATACTGGGTTACACCCAAGGCATTGAATTTTTCCCAATCATCGGGTTTGGAATAATTCGGAATCATCATTCCGTTGGTAACAACCACTCTTGGTGCGTTTTTATGCGATGGAAATAAGCCCATCGGGTGCCCCGAAT
>JAEZDQ010000089.1 GCA_023433225.1 Bacteroidota bacterium
CCTCTGGAAGCCGTATTGACCAATACTTGCTCAGAAGTCGCCGGGTGCGTATTCTTGGCGGCATACGCGCGGTTAAACATCAAGCTGTCGATGGCGTCCAAGTCGGTTTGGACTTCTTTTTCCAATAATGACAAGGCTTTGTATTTGGATTGCTGCTCACTTTTGATGGAAGCAAGGTTGTTGAAGTAATTCACGAATTTCTCCTGAATTTTCTTAGGATTCGCCTCTCCTTTGGTTGAAAAAACAATTTTCTGCAAAGGATAATCTTTTTCGTCAATATGGTTTTTCGAGGCTTTGATGTCGTATGTCTGGTAATAAAGCGTGTCGGTTTCAAACCCGCGAACCGTGGCTGTTTCTATATGTTGAAAATAGTTTTGTATCTCATCTTCCAATTTGGGAATGGCCGAAATAGAAAGGCCGGTAATTTGGGTTTCCGGTGTGGTAAACCCAAGCTCATTGAGTGCTTCTTTATTGGTATCCGAATTGTTTACTTCAACGGCGTAGGAATACAATTCATAATTCCCGATGGGATTAGTTCGAACCACCATTTCATATTTTCGGCTGTCTTTTGAAGCCATCATGGGGTATATGAATTTGCCGTAAATGGCTCCTAACAAAGTCAGTCCGAGAACCAGAATCCAATATTTTTTCAGAAGGAGGATAAAAAGGATGAACCCTTCCACGATTTTCCACAAGGCTCGAAATATGGATTTAAGGCCGTTTTTAAAATAATTCAGCAATCGGATCAAATCAACTTCTTCCGAATTGTTTCTGTTAAAGTCCTGACTCATTTTTAGTAAAATTTGGGTAAATATAACCTATAAAGTTTTATCTGTAAAATCTTTCCTGTTTCTCTATAAACAGATTTTAACGTTGCAATTTATATCTTTGCCTGAATTTGACCCTAATCACAAATTTTGATTGCTCTATTTCTTAGGATTTACCGGTATTTTTCTAAGCGGAAACCACAATTTTACGCACTGCTTTTCATGGTTTTTGCCATTTTGATTTATGGTGCATCCAAAATCGGTTTTGAAGAAGATATTTCTAAGTTGATTCCTTCGGGAGAAGATTCAGAGCAAATCACCCAAGTCTTGCGGAACACGAATTTTGCAGACAAAATCATTATCAATATTTCTTCCGAGGAAACGGGTAATACAGAGCAGCTCCGGAATTATGCCGATGAAATTTCGGATTCCCTTGCCAACCATTCGGCTTACTTGAAAAACATACGGTCAAAGTTTGAAGATGAACAAATATTTGAACTTTTTGATTTTGTTTCGATCCATTTGCCACTCTACCTCAACGAATCGGATTATGACCAAATCGACTCTTTGCTCCAACCCGAATCCATAGAAGAAAAGGTTGCGGAGACTTACCGTTCGGTGGTTTCGCCTTCCGGCATGGTTACGACGCAAATGCTACGCGCCGACCCTTTGGGTTTTTCTTTTTTGGCTTTGGATAAATTCAAACAATTACAGGCAGGTGATAATTTTATTTTACAGGACGGCTACCTCATCCACCAAAACGGGAAAAACCTCCTCGTATTCTTGGAACCTTCGGCCGCGCCCAATGAAACCGCTCAAAATACCGAATTGGTGGAGACCTTGGATCAACTCATCCATTTCCTCAATTCAAAATACAAAAAGGACGGCGTACAGGCGGCATATTTCGGTGCAACCCCTGTTTCGGTCGCCAACGCAAAACAAATCAAGCGCGATATCATTCTGACATTGAGTATTTCACTCGTCTTGCTCTTTGCGCTGTTTATTTATTTTTACCGGAAAGTACACATCCCGCTCATCATATTGGTTCCCGCTTTATTCGGCAGCCTGCTCGGCATCGTGGTTTTGTATTTCCTGAAGGGGACGATTTCCGCTATTTCAATCGGGATTGGATCGGTATTATTGGGCCTGACCTTGGATTATTCCCTCCACATCCTGAGCCATTACCGCAATACGGGCGATGTAAAAAAGTTGTTCAAAAGCACCGTGAAGCCGCTTGTGGTCTGTGCCGTTTTTACCGCTGCCGACTTCCTTTGCTTGCTGTTCCTGCATTCGGACGTATTGAAAGATTTGGGTGTTTTTGCCGCAGTGAGCGTTTTGGGTGCCGCCTTCTTTGCTTTGGTTTTTATCCCGCAGGTTTATTCCCCCGGAAAACCCTTGGCCTCCCCAGAACATACATTTTTGGATCGCTTGGCCGAATATGATTTCAGCAAAAACAAATGGTTGCTCGGGATTTCTGTACTGCTGATTGGCATCAGCTTGTTTACCTACCATCGGGTCGGATTTGAAAACGATTTAAACAAATTGAATTTTCTCCCGGAGCACTTAGAAAAAGCGCAGAACCATTTGGATGAATTGGATAATTATGCTTCAAAATCGGTTTATTTAGCCGCTTACGGCCAAGGTTTCGAAGAAGCGGCAAAAGTAAATTCCGCCCTCTTTGATTCTCTGAAAATATTGGAATCGAAAAAGGAAATCATTGCTTTCAATTCCATCGGGGAAGTTTTAATTTCGGCAAGAACACAAAAAGAAAAAATCGACCGATGGAACCTTTTTTGGACATCGGAAAAAAAAGAATTGCTCAGAAACCGATTGATCAGCGAAGGGAAAAAATACGGTTTCAAGGAAAATACCTTCCAACCTTTTTTCGAGAAAATGAACCAAACCCATTCCATTGAAAAACTGCATGAAAACCCTTTGCTCCGCGATTTATTCCTGAATGAATTCGTTTCCACCGAAAACGGATTAACAACGATTACTTCTGTCATCAAAACCGATCAGCCGGACACCGGAAGCCTGATTGAAAAATTAGCACAGCATGAAAATGTACTCGTGATTGACC
Organism: Bacteroidota bacterium; assembly: GCA_023433225.1. Taxonomy (GTDB): domain Bacteria; phylum Bacteroidota; class Bacteroidia; order Flavobacteriales; family Weeksellaceae; genus Moheibacter. Next base: position 2,848 of record JAEZDQ010000089.1, read on the forward strand.
GCAAACATTTGCAAGAAACCTTTTTGTCCAATTTGGAGGCGGATTTCGATAAATTGTTTTTCATTTCTTCCATCGTGATATTTCTGGTGCTACTGTTGTTTTTCCGTTCCGTAGAACTGACGCTCATCACCAATATCCCGATTTTTGTAGGTTGGCTTGCCACCTTGGGGATGATGGGTCTGTTCGGACTGGATTTCAACGCATTCAACATCATCATTACCACTTTGATTTTTGGGTTGGGCGTGGATTATTCCATTTTCATTACCCGCGGTTTGGTGGAAAAATATACTTACGGAAGAGACGAAATGCCGGCATTCCGCTCCGGCATACTGCTTTCCGCAATTGCGACCATTGTCTGTTTCGGCGTTTTGGTTTTTGCCGAACATCCCGCGATTTATTCGATTTCATGGATTCCCATCATCGGGTTGACGGTAGTGGTTTTGATGTCATTCACCATCCAGCCTTGGTTGTTCCATTTCTTTATCCAGAAACCGCAGGAAAAAGGCAATACACCACGAACGGTTTTCAATATTCTACTGACTGCCGGAACCTTTGGCTATTTTTTTATAGGTGGATTTTTACTCAACCTAATGACGCAAATTTTGGTTCCTTTAATTCCGTTAAGCAAAGAACGGAAATTGGCATTTTTCCACCACACATTACAATTATTCTTTAAAAAACTGATGTTTTGGACACCATTTGTAAAAATAAAGATAATCGGAAAAGAAAACCTTCAGTTGAACCGACCGCAAATTATCATTGCCAACCATACTTCCCAACTCGATACGCCGACGGTGGGAATGATTCATCCAAAAGCCATTTTTATGGTAAACAACCGCGTACTGCATTCTAAGTTTTTCGGAAAAGCGATTCAAATGGCGGGATTTTATTCGGTGTCCAATCATTATGAAGACAGTCTGGTAGAATTGAAAGAGAAAGTTCACCAAGGTTATTCCCTGATTGTTTTCCCGGAGGGAACCCGCTCCACCACTTCGGTTATCCAAAGGTTTCACAAGGGTGCTTTTTATTGGGCACAGGAACTGAATTTAGCGATCTTACCCGTTCTGATTCGGGGCAATTCTGATTTACTTCCCAAAAATGACAACCTGCTCAAAACCGGCAAACTGACCTTGGAATTCCTACCACCCATTCAGCCGGATGATGAGCGTTTCGGGCAAAATTATTCGGAACGCACCAAAAAAATCAGTGCCTATTTCAAACAAAAATTCTTGGAATTGAAAAGAGCCGATGAAGGAGAGGATTATTTTAAAAACAAATTGAAATTCAATTACATATACAAGCCCCGTGTGATTCAGAAAACCTTTTGGTCTGATTTTGAGTCCAATAAAAAGGCATACCATGAAATCCTGCATCTTATCCCGCCAAAAGCGAAGGTTTTTCATGGAGGATGCGGATATGGCGTTTTGGGGTTTTTGTTGGTATATGATTCCGCGCTGAGGAATGTATTGTCTTGGGA
>JAEZDQ010000107.1 GCA_023433225.1 Bacteroidota bacterium
CGCTAATACGGTTCCGTTCGTGTATTTTTGTTCGTTTTCGCTCAGCCCGGGTTTTATGAATCTCCATATTTCCCAGACGACATAAGGGATTGCGACAATTAAGCCACAAACCAAAACTACGGAAATCTGGGAGGTAATCTGACCCGAAGGGTCGAGGTTGATCAATTCTTTGGACATATCAAATTCTTTGGGATAAAGCTGCCCCAAACCAATCCATTCTGCCAAAGCATTGAATATCCGGAAAGTGTAAAAATCCGACTTCAAAGGAGCCATGATGATTTGCTCTAAAATATAATCCCAAAAAATCCCGACGATTGCCGCGCCTGCAATAATGGCAATGATGGAACGGACCAAATGCCCCCTCAATTCAACTATATGCCCTAAAAAGGACATTTCTTTTTCGCTTTTTTCTCTTGACATTATGCTTCAATTCCGTGTTTGATGAGCGCGTGCAAATCCAGGATTCCAAAATATTTCCCGTTTCTGTCGGCTACGACCAGTTGCCCGATGTTGTAATCCCTAAGTTTGTGAAAGGCATCGACGGCTTTTTCATCTTTAAAAACAATTTTTGGGTTGGAAGTCAGGATATCCTTGGCCAAAAGATTTTGGTAATCCTTGTGTTTCTGAAGCATCCTTCTTAGGTCTCCGTCGGTAACGACACCCTTTATTTCTTCTCCGTCCAGCACGACGGTAATACCGTTTCGGCCTGAAGTCAATGAGTCGATTACTTCATAAATAGATGAATTTGGATGAACCAAAGGCCTTTGGAAAGAATCCATTACATCGCTGACACTCCAGAGCAACCTTTTGCCCAAGGCACCTCCCGGATGGAATTTAGCAAAATTCTCTCCGGTGAAATTCTTCATTTTCATCAGAACCACTGCGAGCGCGTCACCCATCACCAATTGTGCGGTAGTGCTTGAAGTCGGCGCGAGGTTATTGGGGCAGGCTTCTCGTGAAACGGTCGTATTCAACACCAAATCGGCATGTTTGACCAAATCGGACTGCATGTTTCCGGTGATGGCAATCAGAGCTGCAGAATTTTTTTTCAGGATGGGTGCCAAGTCTTTTATTTCTTGGCTGTTCCCGCTTTTGGAAATACAAATGGTGACGTCTTCTTTTTGCAGCAAGCCTAAGTCGCCGTGTATGGCTTCGGAAGCATGGAGGAACTGGCTGGGTGTTCCGGTGGAATTAAAGGTAGCCACCATTTTATTGGCGATATGGGCACTTTTTCCGATTCCCACCACCACCACTTTTCCTTTGACGGAATGGAGCAATTGGGCGGCGTGACAAAATTCATCCCCTAAATTTTCACCAATCTGCAGAAGTTCCTTACTTTCATCATCGAAAACAGATTGGGCTATTTGAATGATTTCCTGATTTCTCAAACCCGAAGGATTTTGTTTATTAAAAAAATAATTTGTATTTTTAGGTCTTTTCCGAATTTCAATCCTCCTTTAGATTGACTTTCCAAATATAAAAACTTTAAAAACCATAAAAAATTTTAAATTAGTCTTTTTACAAAGATGGATATGAAGCATGATTTAACCTCGGCCTTGAAAAAATATTTTGGTTTCACCCAGTTCAAGGGAGACCAAGAGGAGATTATTAGAAGTCTTCTGAATAAAGAAGACGTTTTTGTTTTGATGCCCACCGGTGGAGGGAAATCATTGTGTTACCAACTTCCGGCACTGATTTCAGACGGGGTTGCCATCATTGTTTCACCGTTAATTGCATTGATGAAAAACCAAGTAGATGCGCTTCGCGGGATTTCATCCAATAGCGGGGTAGCCCATGTGTTGAATTCTTCATTGAACAAAACCGAAACCAAATTGGTAATGGACGACATACGCAGCGGTGTGACCAAAATGCTGTATGTAGCCCCTGAATCGCTCACCAAGGACGAATACACAGAGTTTTTTAAAACCGTCCAAATTTCTTTTTTTGCAATTGACGAAGCACATTGTATCTCGGAATGGGGCCATGATTTCCGACCCGAGTACCGGAACTTGAAATCCATTATCAATAAAATAGGCGATGCGCCGGTGATCGCATTGACCGCAACAGCTACTCCGAAAGTTCAAGATGACATCCAGAAAACTTTGGGTATGCAGAATGCAAAAGTATTCAAAGCATCCTTTAACCGCCCGAATCTATTCTATGAAGTTCGGCCGAAAATCAACCAAGACAAGGAAATCGTAAAATTTATCCGTCAATATGCCGGGAAATCAGGTGTTGTTTATTGTTTAAGCCGAAAGAAAGTAGAAGATTTCGCACAACTGTTGCAAGTGAATGGGATTAAAGCCATTCCTTACCATGCCGGGTTGGACGGCAAGACCCGGAGCAGGCACCAAGATATGTTCCTGATGGAAGATGCCGATGTGGTGGTGGCGACCATCGCCTTCGGAATGGGCATAGACAAACCGGATGTGCGTTTTGTGATTCATTATGATATGCCAAAAAGTTTGGAGAGTTATTACCAAGAAACCGGTCGCGCGGGACGTGACGGAGGTGAAGGTTATTGCCTCGCTTTTTATGATTACAAGGACATTGAAAAGTTGGAGAAATTCCTTGCAGGTAAGCCGGTGGCTGAACGGGAAGTCGGGTTGCAATTGCTCAGCGAAGTGGTCGCTTATTCCGAAACTTCGATGTCGAGAAGGAAATTCCTGCTCCATTATTTCGGGGAAGAGTTCGATGAAATCAACGGTCTGGGAGCCAATATGGACGACAATATGCGCAACCCGAAGAAGATGATCGATGTACGGGAGGATGCGAAATCGGTCTTGTCGATCATCCAAAGAACCAACCAAAGGCTTAAAATAAACGATTTGGTCAACATACTGACGGGAAAAGAAAGTTCCATTACCAAACTATATAATTTGCAGCTTGAGGGCTTTTTCGGAAGCGGAAAAGACAAAGAAGATTACCATTGGAAAAGCATTATTAGGCAATTGATTGTCCGGGATTATGTGACCAAAGAAATTGAAAGCTACGGCACGCTGAAGTTAAATGAAAAAGGGAAAGTATTCATCCAAACACCTGAAGAATTCCTGATTGCCGAAGATGTGGACTTCAAAAAGTTATTGATGGGCGGCTCTTTGGAATCGGCGCCGGTACAGACGGTGTTTGACGATGTTTTGTTGAAGCATTTAAAGGATTTGAGGAAAAAAATCGCCAAACAAAACGGAATTCCGCCATTTGCGGTATTCCAAGATCCAAGTCTGGAAGACATGACCATGCAGTATCCCACCACCATCCCGGAATTGACCAATGTTTATGGGGTAGGTGAAGGCAAAGCCAAAAAATTCGGAAAACCTTTTGTGGAACTCATCGCCAAATATGTTGAAGAAAATGACATTACCCGTCCCGACGAAATGGTGGTGAAAGGCGTGGCCGATAAATCAAGCTACAAGGTTTTCATCATCCAAAGTGCAGACCGGAAGTTGAACCTCGAAGACATTGCCGAAGCCAAAAGTTTATCGATGAGCGATCTGTTGTCGGAAATGGAAAGCATCGTTTACCAAGGGACAAAACTCGATATCACTTACTATATAGACGATATTCTCGATGAAGACCAACAAGAAGAAATCCATGATTTCCTGATGGAAGCCGAAAATGATTCCATGAGTAATCTTTTGAAAGAATTCGGAGATGATTATGACGAAGAAGAACTGCGCCTGATGCGGATTAAATTTATCAATGACATTGCGAATTGATTGGGTTAGATAATATTAAAAAATAAACTATGAATAAAAATTTATACTTTATAATTTTCCTCTTATCTATTTTTCAAATAGGATATGCACAAATATCATTTGGGAGTGAGCAAATAATTGAACAATTTGGAAGTGGTGGTGTAGTTCATGTTCATTCTGGAGATTTAGACGATGATGGTGATGAAGACGTGATTACGGGTTACGGCGGATTAAAATGGTACGAAAATGATGGTGATGGAAATTTCATAAATACGTATATTTTAAGTCAGGGCGATGGTTTTATACAAAGCATATATGTTGCAGATATAGATGGGGATAATAAATTAGACATATTATGTGAATTAAATAGTAATTCAAGTAATGACCAAATTGTATGGTTTAGAAATGATGGATTAGGTAATTTTAGTTCTAAAATTATTATTTCTGATCAAATTAACACAGGACATTGTGTTTTTGCTGCTGACCTTGACGGTGATGGGGATTTTGATGTTTTATCAGCTTCAGTTTACGATGACAAAATTGCTTGGTATGAAAATGATGGAAATGGAAACTTTGGAGTTCAGCAAATTATTTCATCAACTACTGATGGTGCAGCCACAGTGTTTGCTTCTGATTTAGATGGAGACGGAGATTTAGATGTAATTGCCGGTGGAGCTTTCGATGGTTCATTGTCTTGGTATGAGAACATAGATGGAGCTGGAACATTTGGCTCTGAAAATGTAATTTCTTCTACAAGTACAATCCAGTTTGCCTACACAGCTGATTTAGACGGCGACAATGATCAAGACATATACTTTGCATCATTTGGAAATGGAAAAATTGCATGGCTTCAAAATGATGGAAATGGTAATTTTGGTTCTCAACTTTTGATTGATTATGAAGCAAATGCAACAGATGTATTTGCTCAAGATTTTGACAATGATGGTGATTTAGATATTGTTTCATCTGCTGACAATGGAACACTCTCTTGGTTTGAAAATAATGGTCTTGGAGAATTCTCAGAACAAATGGTTATTTCTGAGACAAATAATAGAAGTGTTTATTCAGCCGATTTAAATGGTGACGGAAAAAATGATATATTAACAGCATCTTTTTATGAAGCCAGAGTTTCTTGGTATAAAAATCTTGGCTATTTGGGAACTAAGGACTTCAATCCGATTAATTTTTCCATTTATCCAAACCCAACAAAAAAATTTCTATCAATTCAATCAAGTGAGAAGATAAAGAAAATCGAAATTATTAATCTACTAGGACAAACACTGCTCAATTTTTCCGATACCAACAAAATTGACATTTCTAATCTAATTCAAGGAACTTACTTTATCAAAATCATATATCCAAATGGAAATGTTGGAGTAAAAAAAATAATTAAAAACTGAAAAAAAGCTGTGTCGGTGCAATTATAAAGGAGAATTTTATTACAATGATATTGGAAAACATTGGGTTATCCTTCACGAAGTTTAGCATAAAAATCCTAATTTGAAAGGTTTGTAGAAACAAATTAAGTTTTCTATTGAGTTTCATAAATTCGTAACATTACAAACTAAAACTTTAAACTAAATAAATGAACAACAAAGTCCTGCTGATGATTCTGGACGGTTGGGGCCTGAACCCGGATCCAAAAATATCAGCCATCGCAAAAGCAAATACCCCTTTCATAGATTCCTGTTTTACCAAATATCCGAATTCCACGCTCATTACTTATGGATTAGATGTCGGTTTGCCGGAAGGCCAAATGGGCAATTCCGAAGTCGGGCACATGAATCTGGGAGCCGGAAGAGTTGTTTATCAAAACTTGGTTCGGATTAACATGGCGGTTTCCGAAAAAACCATTTTACAGGAAAAAGTCTTGAGTTCGGAATTCCAGTTTGCCCGTGACAATCACAAGAAAATACATTTCATCGGATTGGCCTCAAACGGAGGCGTGCACTCCCATATCAACCACTTGTACGGTTTATTGGATGCTGCTGCGGAATATGGTTTGAAAGATAATGTCTATATCCATGCCTTTACCGACGGACGCGACTGCGACCCGCACAGTGGGAAAAATTTTATTGAGGATCTGATTGAACATACTCAATCTTCTACCGGAAAAATTGCGACCATCATCGGACGCTATTATGCAATGGATCGTGACAAACGCTGGGAACGGGTGAAGTTGGCTTATGATTTAATCGTCAAAGGAATCGGGCAAAGAAGCGAAAATCCCGTTCAATCCATTTTGGATTCTTATCAAGAAGGAATTACAGATGAGTTCATGCGGCCGATTATTTTAGATGAAAACGGTTTGATTGAGGAAGGCGATATAGTGATTAATTTTAATTTTCGTACCGACCGTGGCCGTGAAATTACCGAAGTATTAACCCAAAAGGATTTTGATGAATTCGGAATGAAAAAACTTTCGCTTCGGTACATCACCCTGACCAATTACGACAAAACTTTTGAAGGCGTTCAGGTGGTTTACGATGACAGCGAAATTCCAAATACTTTAGGCGAAGTTTTGGAACAAAACGACAAAACACAAATCCGGATTGCAGAAACAGAAAAATATCCGCATGTGACTTTTTTCTTTTCCGGCGGCCGGGAAATCGAATTTGAAGGTGAAAAAAGAATCCTTTGCCCTTCTCCCAAGGAAGTTCCAACTTATGATTTAAAACCGGAAATGTCCGCTTTCGAAATCACAAAAAATATCATTCCGGAACTGAATGCACAGTTCGCTGATTTCATTTGTCTTAATTTTGCCAATACCGATATGGTGGGGCATACTGGTGTTTTTGAAGCAGCTGTAAAAGCAGCCGAAACAGTTGACCAATGCGCCGAATCCATTGTGCAAACTGCACTTCAAAACGGTTATACCACCTTGGTTCTCGCCGATCACGGAAATGCCGATGTGATGCTAAATCCCGACGGTTCCCCAAATACCCAGCATAGTACGAATCTGGTTCCGCTGATTCTCATTCAGAATGAAAATAGGTATAAACTTCAGAATGGAAAACTCGGAGATATTGCTCCGACCATTCTTACATTGATGGATATTCCGATTCCGGAAGAAATGACCGGAAACGTTCTGCTAAGAAATTTGTAACTTTGCGCCGATTTGCCTGACTGTATGAGAAGTTTTATTATTGCTGTTGATTTTGACGGAACTGTTGTTGAAGATGCTTACCCCAAAATAGGAAAACCCAAGCTTTTTGCATTTGAAGCTTTGAAAGAACTTACCAACCAAGGACACCGGTTGATTTTATGGACTTACCGGAGCGGGATTGAACTTGACGAAGCGGTAGAATTCTGCAGGAAAAACGGAATTGAGTTTTATGCGATTAATTCCAGTTTTGTGGGCGAAGTTTTTGATTTTGACAAACAAAGCCGGAAAATCCATGCCGACTTATTCATTGATGACCGGAATTTAGGCGGATTCCCGGGGTGGGGCGAAGTCTTGCATGTCATTAATAATGAAATACAGTTTACCATTCACGAACACGGGATAGCACCGGCAAAAAAGAAGAAAAAAAGAGGATTATTCGGACTATGATTCATTTTAAAAATAAAGAAGAACTGGAATTGATGTACCACAGTGCCCAATTGGTATCTAAGACCTTGGGGATGCTGGCTCGTGAAATCAAACCCGGAATCAATACACTTTCTTTGGATAAGTTGGCACAGGATTTCATTCAAGATCATGGCGGAAAACCTGCTTTTCTGGGCTATGGAGGGTTTCCAAATTCTCTCTGTATTTCTCCCAATGAACAAGTGGTTCACGGTTTTCCCAATAAGGATATTGTAAAAGAGGGTGATATACTTTCGGTTGATTGCGGTGTTATCATGAATGGTTTTGTGGGCGATCATGCTTATACTTTTGAAATAGGGGAAGTCGCGGAAGAAACTAAAAAATTACTTCAGGTTACCAAAGAATCACTTTATATTGGGATTGCACAAGTATTGCCCGGAAACCGGGTAGGGGACATCGGTTATGCCATTCAGAACCATTGTGAAAAACAGGGTTACGGTGTAGTGAAAGAACTAGTCGGACACGGATTGGGAAGACAAATGCATGAAGACCCGCAAGTGCCGAATTACGGAAAAAGAGGAACCGGAAAAGTGTTGAAAGAAGGAATCGTTTTGGCTATTGAGCCTATGATTAACTTAGGAACCGATAAAGTGAAATTCCACAGAGACGGCTGGACGGTTACTACCCGAGACAACAAACCTTCGGCGCATTTTGAACATGATGTTGCCATCATCGACGGTAAACCTACTTTGCTTTCTACCTATAAATAC
>JAEZDQ010000123.1 GCA_023433225.1 Bacteroidota bacterium
GCCTTATATATTCCATCCCATTGAAGTGGCGAAAATCGTCGCGAACGAAATCGGTTTGGGGGCAACGAGCATCGCTTCAGCATTGATGCACGATGTGGTTGAAGATACGGATTACACGCTGGACGACATTGAAAAGCTGTTTGGTGAAAAGATTGCACGAATCATTGACGGGCTCACCAAAATCGCCATCCTCAACAAACAGGACGTTTCCATCCAGTCCGAAAATTACCGAAAATTATTGCTGACTCTTTCCGAAGATGTCCGCGTGATTCTCATTAAAATTGCGGACAGGCTGCACAATATGCGCACCTTAGAGTCCATGCACGAGGACAAACAATTGAAAATCGCATCGGAAACCATCTTTATCTACGCACCTTTGGCGCACCGGATGGGGCTTTACAACATCAAATCGGAACTCGAAGATTTGAGTTTAAAATACACCAAGCCTGAAGAATATTTCAACATCGAGCGAAAACTTCAGGAAACCAATGAAGAACGAGAGAAATACATCGAAGATTTTTCCAATATCATTCGTGAAAATCTGGAAGAGGAGGGTTTGAGTTTTGAAATCAAGGGCCGTTCCAAATCCGTGTTTTCCATTCACCGAAAAATGGTTTCTCAAAATGTTGGTTTTGAAGAAGTTTATGACAAATTCGCAGTAAGAATCGTTTATAAGTCCGACAAAAAGAATGAGAAATTCCTTGCATGGAAAATTTATTCGGTAGTGACGGACATTTTCCGGCCGAATCCCAAACGGCTCCGAGACTGGATTTCCCAGCCCAAATCAACCGGTTACGAGTCGCTTCACATCACGGTGATGGGACCGATGGCACGTTGGGTCGAAGTCCAAATCCGATCGGAACGAATGGACGAATTGGCAGAAAGAGGCGTTGCCGCGCATTATAAATACAAAGAAAATTACCAAGTTGAAGATTCGAAGGTGGACGAATGGATCAGTCAAGTACGCGAGATGCTGGAAAACCATGATACACAGGACGCTACAGAGTTTATCGATAATTTTAAATTCAATCTTTACGCCAAGGAAATCTATGTTTTTTCTCCCAAAGGCGATTTGTATTCCCTTCCCAAAGGCGCGTCTTCATTGGATTTTGCTTACGCCATCCACAGCAATATTGGGGACACATGTCTCGGCGCGAAAGTGAACGGGAAATTGTATCCTCTGAGCCATGAATTGCAAAGTGGTGACCAAGTAGAAATCATCACTTCTTCGCACCAAAAACCCAAACCTGACTGGTTGGAATTTGTGGTCACCAGTAAGGCACGCTCTAAAATAAAAGCATCGCTCAACGCGGCCAGAAGAGCCCTTTCAGAAGAAGGAAAAGAAATTTTAATCCGGAAATTGCGCCATTTGAAAATTGATTTCAATGAGAATCTCGCCAATGAAATGCAAACTTTTTTCAAAACCCGCAACAGCCAAGACGTTTTTTATAAAGTAAAAACAGGAGAAATCGACAATAAAGGATTGCGGAAATTCGCTGAAACCAAATCAGGTTTTTCAGGTTTCATCAATCGGTTTAGGCCTAAAATAGGAAGCCGTCCGGTCGTCACCCAAGAACCGGAACAGCAAAAGTTGGATTCATTGGTTTTCGGGCCGGATGAAGAGAAACTCAACTATGAACTTGCTTCCTGTTGCAACCCGATTCCCGGCGACAAAGTTTTTGGATTTGTAACTGTGGCTAAGGGAATCCGTGTTCATAAAAAAGATTGCCCCAATGCCGTTTCATTGCAGGCCAACCAAGCTTATCGGATCATCAAAGCGAAATGGATTGATTCTTCTTCCCAATTGTACCGCGCGATTTTAAACATGCAAGGCTTAGACCGGATTGGTCTGGTCAATGACGTTACGAAAATCATTTCCTCCAATCTCCACGTGCATATCCGGAGCATCAATATATCGGAAGAAGACGGGGTTTTTGAAGGGAAAATCTCCGTTTCGGTAAAAAACAAACACCAATTGGATAAGATTTTGGATGAACTGAAACAGGTGGAAGGCATCCAGAAAGTAAGCAGGACTTACGCCAATTAATTAATCTATCGGTAAAGAAACCGAATCAAAAAATAAAAAATGAAATTAAAACCCTTTCATTATTATGCCATCGGATTTGTGGTGGCGGTAACCATCGGATTCATTGTGAAAGAATACATGGGATTTGTGATTGCCGGCGGGCTTTACGCAATTTTATTGGGATTGATCGTTTCCATTTTCAACTTCAATCCGGTCGAGAAATCGCCTTATGACAAGAGGAAAAAAGATTAAACGCTCAGTTTTCCACGGAACCCCCTTGCGGCATAATAGGAATCGGCGCCGTTGTGGTAGGTGAAAGTCCGGCCGTAACGTTTGTCGCAAAAAATTGCGCCACCGCGTTTGCGTACAGTTTCCGGAGTTTTGACCCAGCTTGAGGTTTTCAAATCGAAATCACCCAATTCCTGCAAAGCGTGGTACTCCGCTTCAGTCAGCATTTCGATTCCGATTTCTTGCGCAAGGTCCATTGCCGAATTTTCCGGTTTGTGTTGTTTTCTACCATCCAATGCTTCGCGGTCGTAACAAATGCTTCTTCTGCCTTTTGGGCTTTCGGGCGAACAATCGTAAAATATAAATTCACCTGTATTTTTTTCAAAACCGATTACGTCAGGTTCTCCTCCTGTTGATTCCATTTTATTTAATGTCAGTAATTTACTTAGGTCTTTTTCAAGTTTTAATTGAATGTCATCCCATTTCAATTTTGGATGGCGGATTTTGTTTTTCTCGAAACGGGATTTCAATATTTCAAGCAATTCTTTTTGCTCTGTGGAGGATAATTTCACTTTCATAATTAGGTTATTTTTTAATTACTTAATTTGAATCAATTCCAAAAATTCGTCTTCGGTTAAAATTTTAACCGTTCCGATGGCTTCTGCTTTTTTAAGTTTGCTTCCGGCTTTTTCACCTGCTATCAAGAAATTCAGGTTTTTGCTTACGGCGGAAATGTTTTTCCCTCCGTTTTGCTCGACCAATCTTTGGGCTTCATCGCGGCTGAATTTTGTTAAACTCCCGGTAAACAGAAAGGTTTTTCCTTCCAATAAATTTGAAACGGGTTTTTCTTCTTCCCCCAGTTCCATCCTGACCCCGGCATCCTTCAACCGTTGAATCATGATTTGGTTTTTTTCTTCTGCAAAATATTCCTGAATGCTTTGCGCGATTTTATTTCCGATGTCTTCTACATTTTCCAATTCTTCCAAAGATGCACTCATCAGGTTATCGATGGATTGGAACCTTTTGGCTAATTTTTTCGCTACGGTTTCACCCACATGGCGGATTCCTATTGCGTACAATACCTTTTCAAACGGGATCTTTTTAGATTCTTCAATCGCATCAATGATATTTTGGGCAGATTTTTCTGCCATACGTTCCAAAGGCAGAATGTCTTCTTTTTTCAGATCGTAAAAATCTGAAATGTCTTTGGCCAAGCCGTTATTATAGAACAATTCCGCCGTTTCACCTCCAACACTCGCCATATCCATCGCTTTTCTCGAAACATAATGCTCCAGGCGGCCGATGATCTGCGGTTTACACTCATCTTCATTGGGGCAGAAATGCTGGGCTTCGCCTTCATTACGGATAAGTTCTGTTCCGCATTCCGGACAGTTTTGAATGAATTCTATTTTTTGTGAATCGGGCTGACGTACGTCAAAATTGACTTCTACGATTTTTGGGATGATTTCTCCGCCTTTTTCCAAATATACCATATCACCGATTCGCACATCGAGTTTATTGATGATGTCTTCATTGTGAAGCGAAGCGCGTTTTACAATGGTTCCGGCAAGGTTTACGGGCTTCAGATTGGCAACCGGCGTAATCGCACCCGTCCTGCCGACCTGGTATGAAATACTCAATAATTCGGTTTCGGCTTTTTCCGCTTTGAATTTATAGGCCATTGCCCATCGCGGCGATTTTGCGGTATGGCCCAATTCTTCTTGTTGGGTGAAGGAATTTACTTTTACGACGATGCCGTCGATTTCGAAAGGAAGCTTTTTTCTTTCTTTGTCCCAATAATCGATGAATGCCAAAACTTCTTCTAAACTCCCACAGAGCTGGGCGGTTTTGGGGATTTTAAACCCGTAACTTTCCGCTGACTGCAACATTTCCCATTGGGATTGAAACGGCAAGTTATTCCCGATGATGGTATAGAGGTAACAATCCAGTTTCCGTCGGTAAACCTCGGCACTGTCCTGCAATTTCAAGCTTCCGCTGGCAGTATTTCTGGGATTGGCATAGAGTTCCAAACTGAGTTCTTCGCGTTCGGAATTGATTCTTTTGAATTCTTTAAAAGGTAAAATGATTTCACCACGGATGTAAAACTTTTTCGGGAATTTCCCTGTCAATTTCAGAGGAACCGACTGAATGGTTTTGATGTTGGAGGTAATTTCATCGCCCTGAAACCCATCACCGCGGGTCACAGCTTGTTTGAGTTGGCCATTTTCGTAGAGGATGGAAATGGAAGCTCCGTCATATTTTAATTCGCAAACGAATTCTACCTTTTCATCCAAGGTTTTTTCGATTCGTTTTTCCCAATCCTGCAAATCTTCGATGGAATAAGAATTGTCCAAGGAATACATGCGGTATTCGTGAACGATGGTCGGAAAGTTTTTAGTGACCGCTCCACCGACGCGTTGGGTAGGGGAGTTTTCATCGAAGAATTCGGGATATTGGTTTTCCAGTTCCTGAAGTTCCCGGAGCATCCGGTCGAATTCCGAATCCGCAATTACAGGTTTGTCGAGTATATAATAATGGTAATTGTGGCGGTTGATTTCTTCGCGTAGCAATTGGATTTTTTCCCGGATGTTCATGGAATTTGCATTTGAACAAAGATAAAAAATGAATGGGTCTTTATTAAAATTTAAAATGAATATAATTTTTAATCAGTATCTATACAGAGTATCAATATAGAACTATTTAAATTTTAAATGAAAATGGAGTTTATGTAACTGGATTGTGAAACATTTTCAACTAAAAAACCCGTTCATTTCGAACGGGTTTTTTAAGTTAAAATTTTACTTAAAAGAGGTTTATTTTTTTCCTTTATAGAATTCTTCAGCCAACTCAACGGCTCTGTAAGCATCAACCACACCGCCGGTTACGGAAATATCCGTCAACTGGGGGTCTTTGTTTACGGATAGGATGATGATTTCCTTTACCTCTTCAGCTGTTAATTTCGGATAATGCGACCAGATAAGTGCAGCTACGCCCGCCGTAACCGGTGATGCCATGCTGGTTCCGTCTTCGGCTTTGTATTCGTCATGCGGAACAGTGGACATGATATTGGCTCCGGGTGCGAATACATCTACCGATTTCTTTCCGTAGTTGGAGAAGGTAGCTTTCAGCATCAATGGGTCTTCGGTAGAAGCCCCCACAGTTAACAATGATTGGATAACTTGGGTTCCTTTGTCGTCAAAATTAGAAGGATAATGTACTTCTGTATCAATATCGACATTGTCATTTCCGGCGGCTTTGATGAGCAAGGCTCCTTTCTTTTCGGCGTATTTCATCGCTTCCCACACGATTTCTCTTTCCGGAGAATGTGATTTTCCGAAAGACATATTGAGGATTTTTGCGCCGTTATCTACTGCATAGCGTATGGAATTAGCCACGTCTTTGTCCCTTTCATCACCGTTGGGAACGGTTCTTACACCGATGATTTTGATGTGGTTTCCGGCGATGCCGTCAATCCCTTTGTCATTCCCTCGCACCGCGGCGATGATTCCCGCAACGTGCGTTCCGTGTCCGGCATCAGGGCCTTCCACGTCGGCATTACCGTATTTTGATTCTTTTTTGTCGGCATAATTATCGCCTACAATTCCACGGGATTCGAAATCAACATTGTAATGGTATTGGATTTGCCCGTTTAAATATTCGAGGTAACCGTTTAATTCTCCCGAAATACTTTCATAAATCGCTTGCATGGTTTTGCCTTCCCAATCGGCTTTTTCCATAAACCCGAAAGCAATCATTCCGCTCATGGCTTCAGCAGAAGGTTCGTACTTCCCTAAACTCTCTTCGGTGACAGGTGTTTCTTGGAAATCCGCAATCAGCACTTTGAACCCGGCGTCAATGCCATCCTTCAGCATTTTGATTTGCGGCATGGTCGCGTTGGCTTCGGCTAATTTCTTGGTAATGGTCTCTTTGATTTTATCGTAATCCGCATACTTTTCAGGGTATTTGGTTTTATTGGCTTCATTTTTTGAGGCATCTTCGCTTTCAAATAAAGGCAAATATTCGTATTTGTACATCCGCACTTTTTCGAGCGTATCGCCATCTACGTTTTTACCGTCTTTTCCGCCGATGAAATTCCATCCATGAATATCATCCACATAACCGTTTTTGTCATCGTCTTTTCCGTTTCCGGGTTTCTCCTTGGGATTCACCCACATATTGGCTTGTAAATCTTCATGATCGGCTTGGATCCCGCCGTCCAAAACGGCAACGGTTAATTCTTGGGGTTTACGGTTGTGCTCTTTGAGGAATTGCCAAGCTTTTTCGGTATTGACACCGTAAACGCCGGTCTCATCAAAATCGGCATTGTACCAAGCTTCCATGGTTTTCTGTTCGGTCGCTTGTTGTGCAAATCCTTGGGATAAAAGCACAAAAGCCAAGCCGATTGTAATCAAAAATTTGTTCATTATAATAAAGTCTTTTAAAGTTCTTTTAAATAAGTAGCGGATTGCGGGCCTTCGTTACACAAGAGATCCAAAATACTCAAATCGGGCATAAAACCAAATTTCTCTTGAAATACCTGCATGTATTCCGGCATTGCAACAGGCGATTCTGATTTGGCCTCGAAACGGTTCCGGAAATCCATATCTTCATTTAGGGTTTGATATTGTTCCGTCTGGTTTGTCAAATTCAAATTTAAACTCAGTTTGGATTGAATGAATTCAATCGTTTTGAAGTTTAAATCCAATAAAAATTTCTCCTTCTTTTTATAAACCGCTGCGATGTCATCTTCATAATATTCAAAATAGGGCGAACGCTGGTAAGCCGAAACCAATGATTTGAAATGTTCCTTTTGCCAATTGGATTCATGTGAGATTTCAGTATCCTTCAGGATTCTTTTTCCCTTGTGTTTAATTGGTACGGCGAGGCGTAATTTCCCATTCGCGCCTTGGATGTAGCAACGGTTCCGATAAGTTTGTTTGGGGAAATTTTCATGGATTTCGAAACAAGGGTCTTCTGCATTCATCAATTCCTTGAAATAGGTAACCGGGCCAAAATAAAAAACGGGAAAAATCATGGATAAATTTTATTTGCCTTCTTTTTGTTTCTTCTTTTTCACGCGGTAATAATCCCAAACGAAAAATGCAACCAGTGCAATTCCAACATACAATAAATATGATTTTTTGTCCGGGTTGTTGTTATTGATGGAAGTCATCCAGCGTTCCCAGATGAATTTTTTGGGTGCGGGCTCGAACATTCCATTGAAATTTGCCCAAACCAAAACCGGTCGGCCGATGATATGGCTTTCCGGAACCGGTCCGAAATACCGCGAATCCAGTGACTGGTTACGGTTGTCCCCGCTCATGAAAAAATAATCCTGTTCAATGGTATATTGATTGGTTTTTTGTCCGTTGATGAATATTTGATCACCATCTACTTTTAGTTCATTTCCTTCGTAATTTCGGATGATACGCTTGTACAATTCGATATTTGTTTTATCCAATTGAATCACATCGCCCTTTTTCGGTACATAATACGGCCCGTAATAATCTTGGTTCCAGTTGCGGTCGATAGGAAATGAATTGGCGGAATCTATTTGAGAAGAATTGTGAAAAGTTTGGGTTTCTTTGATTCCCTGCGGCGTATAAAAAGGTTCTACCGTGACATTCGGATTGGATTTGAATTGTTGAACCATTTGGTCCGTCAAAGCTTTGAAATAATAATTGTATCGGTTTCCTTCCTTTGCGCTAATTCCCATAAAACCTTCCGGCCAAGGAATGTAATCTACATCTTGAAGCAATCCATAATCCCTGTAAAGCAATTCCGGGCTGAACATATTGGTGGTACTTATTTTGTAACGGTGCTGAATCCAAGCGTCTTTTTTCGGGATGAATTCTTTTCCGTTGATGAATAAGGTTCCTTCTTTGTATTCCACCGAATCGCCGGGCATTCCGACCAATCTTTTCACATAGGCGTCTTTGCGGTCAATAGCGTCGTAAAGCGAATCTGCGGGGTAACTGAATACCACAATGTCGTTGGACTTTAAATCGCTCCAACCCGGTAACCGCATATACGGTAACCTGGCTTGGTCCACATAAGCATTCCGGTTGATGAATTCCGAAAAAGGAATTCCGATGGGCGTGAAGGGTACACGGACGCCATAACTGATTTTATCGACAAACAAAGCATCACCGATTTTGATGGTATTTTCCATTGACCCTGTCGGAACGACCATGGGTTGGATTGCCCAAGTATGCACCAAAGTCGCAAGGATAACCGCAAAAACCAGTGCAGCGATGAAAGTGCCCTTTCGCTCTTCCGGGCCGGTGTATTCTGGTTTTTCTATATAATTCAAATAAAATGCATAAAGCCCGACAGTGAGAATCATCAAAAGCGCATCCAACCATGTTCTTTTGCCAAAACTTCTCCCGAAATCAACCCAATATACCCACCACATAATCGGTGCGACAATAGGAGTGTAAAAAAGAATAATCCACCATTTGGGGCGTTGGATAATTCCCAAGCCAATCCAGAGATTGTAAAACGGTACAAAAGCTTCCCAAGGTTTCCGGCCTGCATTTTTATAAAGTTGCCAAGTAGAAGTTCCATAAATCAATTGATAAACAAGGAACCCAATCAGCCAATAGAGTAAAATCATTTTTTTATAATTAAAGTGTGCTAATTTAATATTTTAAGTGAACACGGTGGATGAAAACTTCTACTGAATATTGTTATTTTTTGTTAAAAGGCTGAATTCTCACCCTATTTTATCCGGATTCAGAAAAGCAGGAAATTTTTCAAATGAAGCCAATGGTTTTTTAGGAGCGATTTTTGTTCGGCTAAAATTGAATCAATTCAACTTTATGGAGACAAATCTAAATTTTGAATCATTTTGGAACAATCAAAAGCAATTCAGTTTTTGGGAGAAAGTTATCAAGAACAAACCGTCCCGAAAAGAACTGACTACTCCGGAAATTATTCAAAATTGCACAGGTTTGCCTTTTAAAAACCAAATCATTAAATCCTTGTTGTTTTCGACAGATATGGCTTTGATTGAAAACAATGATGCCGATGCAGTTTTGGCTGTTTATCCTTTTTCACCCTCACCCAAGATTATGAAAACCCTCATTGAGTTTTCCGAAAAACCGGTGATTTGCGGCGTGGGGGGCGGAAAAACCAAAGGAAGAAAATCCCTCGAAATGGCGATGTACGCCGAACAAGCAGGGGCAGCAGGTGTCATTGTCAATATTCCTTTTGAAGATAGGGATTTGGAAATAATCAAAAAGCGGATTTCCATTCCCATCTTGGCAAGTGTCGGTTCTTATGATTTGCATTTTCTTCAAAACCGGATCAATGCCGGGGCGGATGTGTTTCATGTGACCGGCGGGAAATTCACCGGTGAAATCATCAAGCGAATTACGAACCAATTTCCCGGTTTTTCCATCATGGCTACGGGCGGGAAAAATTTGAAGAGTTTAGAGGATTCCATCTCTTCAGGAGCGAATGCCATTGTGCTCACGCCTCCTTCCAACAAGGATTTATTCCGTTTGGCCATGGAAAATTACCGAAAGGGAATCAAAAAATTTTTCTGAATTATTTTCCCGAATTCAATCCCAAGACATCTTTCATAGAAAAAATTCCTTTTTTCCCATGAATCCATTCCGCAGCGATGACGGCACCCAAAGCAAAACCTTTGCGGCTATGGGCGGTGTGTTTGATTTCGATTGTATCGATTTCTGAAATATAGGCCACCGAATGGGTTCCGGGAACCTGATTGGTGCGGATGGAGCGAATGGGAATCAATTCCGGATTTCCTGTAACTTCCGAAACCCAACCGGTCTTTTTACTGTTTTTTATAATACCCTCGACCAAGGAGATGGCAGTTCCACTCGGCGCGTCCAGTTTCTGCGTATGGTGGATTTCTTCCATTTCGATTTTGTAATTAGGGTATTGGGACATCAGTTTTGCCAAATGTTCATTCAATTCGAAAAATAAATTTACCCCGAGGCTGAAATTGGAACCATATAAAAAAGCACCGTTGTTTTCTTGGGTCAGGTTGCGGATTTCTTCCAGTTTGTCTAACCATCCTGTGGTTCCGGAAATAACCGGAACATTATTTTTAATCAATGATTGGACGTTTTCAAATGCGGATTCCGGATTTGAAAATTCAATGGCGGCATCGATTTGGTTCAAATCTTCCGCTTCGGGTTTCCGATTCAATTTCAGCGGAACCTGATGGCCTCTTTCCACCAGAATTTCTTCAATCGCTTTTCCCATTTTTCCGTAACCGATGATGGCTATGTTCATTTTATTGAAGATTTGAATTTAAAATTTATAATTCACACCGAAGCCAAGTGTGACTTCAAATGAATGGAAATCTTGCATCATCACGGGTTGAAAAGACAAATCCGGGTCTTTGTTGATTCCGTATAAATGCGCATCTACCGTGGCATCGAGGATGTTTAACAGATAGCCCAAAGCCGTCAGCGCAATGGCATAGTCGCGTGATCGTTTCCGGTCATCTTGGATCGTGGCCAATTGTTCTTTGGACAAATTGGCAATACCGGGTGCGGCAATCGGATTTCCATAAAGTTTATCCAAGTAATATCCTCGGTATTCTTTGTACTGGTTGTTGTAATAAATGATGAAACCTGTTCCGGTTCCCAATATACCCCATACCAAGGGTGCTTTCCACCATTTTTTATTGTAAATCTGGCCCATGCCCGGAAGTACTGCAGAATAAAGCGAGGCGCGCATCGGGTTGCGGAAACTCAGGTAATTAACCGCAGCAGAATCATTTGCAGGAAAGACTTCTACTATTTGACCGGTTTCTGTGGAGTCATTTTTTTCTTCTTGTCCCATTAGGAACATCGGGAAACACAAGCAGATATAGAGCAATATTTTATTCATCCGAGCAGATTTCTCAACCGTTCAAATTCTTCATCCGATTTAAAATCGATGATGATTTTTCCTTTTCCGTTGGAACTGCGTTTGATGTCAACGCCCGAACCCAGTTTTTCCGAGAATTCCTTCAGTGCTTTTTTGTATTCGTTCGGTAACACGGTTTGGGTCGTTCTTTGTGCAACGGGATTTTTCAAGGTCTTAATCCATTTCTCCGTTTCGCGGACAGAAAGGTTGTCGGCAATGACTTTTTCGTAAATTTCCAATTGTAAATCGGTATCATTGATGGCGAGGATGGCGCGGCCGTGACCCATGCTGATCATGCCGTCGCGAATTCCGGTTTGGATAATCGGGTCTAATTTCAACAACCTCAAATAATTGGAAATAGAGGTTCGGTCTTTGCCTACGCGGTGGCTGAGTTGCTCTTGGGTCAGGTTGATTTCTTCCAAAAGTCTTTGGTAAGAAAGGGCGATTTCAATGGCATCTAAGTCCTGCCGTTGGATGTTTTCTACCAAGGCCATTTCCAACATTTCTTGGTCATTGGCGAGACGGACGTAAGCGGGGATAGATTCCAATCCCACGATTTGGGAAGCCCGAAACCTTCTTTCGCCTGAAATCAATTCATAACCGGAATCGATTTTCCGAACGGTAATGGGTTGGATAACGCCCAAGACCGCAATGGATTTGACCAAATCGTCCAAAGCATTTTTGTCGAAATTGGTTCGGGGTTGGTAAGGATTGGTTTTGATTTTTCTCAAATCGACTTCCAAAATATTTCCGACCAGTTTTTCCGCTCCCTTGTCAGAAGCCGAAACCACACTCGGTTCGTCTTTCAGCAGTGCGGATAGTCCTCTCCCTAAACGATTATTTGCTTGTTTTGCCATATCTATTTCTAATTATTTTAAATATTAATTTTAAATGTGTTTTTGTGTCATTTATCATTCAAAATTTTCAATTTAAAATATTAAACCTTGTCGTTGTTCTTTACTAAAAATTCACGGGCTAAATTTAGGTAATTTTCCGCACCCTTGCTGCCTGCATCATAGGCAATGATGGATTCGCCGAAACTCGGTGCTTCCGACAAACGGACGTTGCGTTGGATGACGGTATCGAAAACCATTTGGGGGAAATGGCTGTTGACTTCGTCCACCACTTGGTTCGATAGGCGCAACCGTGAATCGTGCATGGTGAGCAACAATCCCTCAATATCCAAATCTTTGTTGTGGTGTTGTTGAACGCCTTTGATGGTATTCAAAAGTTTACCCAAACCTTCCAGTGCAAAATATTCACATTGAATCGGGATAATGACTGAATCCGCAGCCGTAAGTGCATTCAAGGTGATGAGCCCCAAAGAAGGCGCACAATCGATGATGATGTAATCGTAATCATTCCGGATTTCCGCCAAAGCTTCCTTGAGCAGGTATTCGCGGTTTTCATGGTCCACGATTTCGATTTCAGCGGCTACCAAATCTACATGAGCGGGGATGATATCCAAGTTAGGCGTTTGGGTTTTTTGAACGGCATCCTTTGCGCTTATTTGGTGTTCCAAAACCTCATAGGTTCCTTTTTCCACTTCTTCCACCACAATGCCCAAACCCGAGGAGGCATTAGCTTGGGGGTCTGCGTCAATCAAAAGAGTTTTCTTTTCCAACACACCCAACGAAGCCGCCAAGTTTACGGCTGTTGTGGTTTTTCCTACTCCTCCTTTTTGGTTGGCAATGGCAATTATTTTTCCCATAGAAATTCTCCTGAAATGATTTATGATTTCCGTGTAAAAATACAACAACAAAACCGAGGAACACAAAGCAGGCACCGATTTTTATAAACATCTCTGTTTATTCAAAGCGAAGCGAACGGCTTATTGCAATGAATCAGGAATAATCCTTGTTTTTGCTTTGCAACTCGCGGGGAGCTTTTGAGGATGAGATTTCTTTTATTCAAAAAAAAAGGAAGCCATTAAACAGCTTCCTCTTATTGTTGTATTTCATTCGGATTAATGGTCCACCAAGACCCATTCTCCATTTTCGATGAGGGGTTTGGCTTGTTTGAATTTCAATTCCTTTTTCTCGCCGGTGGTTACATTGCGCAAGCTCACTTTTTCATTGGGCATGATTTTCACCACTGTTCTCGGAGCGGTAACTTCCGGCCTTTGTGTAGGTGCGTTTGCAGAGGCTCTTTGCGGGGAACTGTTTTCCTCAACACCGCGGTTGGTTTCCACTTTTTCCTGACGGGCTTGTTTGGCCTGCTGGATTTGTTGCGGGTCGGGCGTAGGCAGTTCTCCTTTGAACAAGAATGAAATAATTTCTTTATTCACTCTGTCCAACATGCGTTGGAACACATAAAAAGATTCTTGTTTGTAAATTACCAGCGGGTCTTTTTGTTCATAAACCGCGTTCTGAACCGAACGGCGTAGGTCATCGACATCGCGCAGGTGTTCTTTCCAATGTTCGTCAATCAAACTCAGGATAATTCCTTTTTCGAAATCTTTAATGAGTCTTTTCCCTTGGGTTTCATAAGCTTCTTTCAAGTCGGTTACGACCATCAGGGTTTTGATTCCGTCGGTAAATGGAACTTGGATCCGGGCGAATTGGTTTCCGGGGTTTTCATAAACACTGGCGATGATCGGATGGGCGGTTTCCGCTTGGTGTTGCATCCGTTTTTTATAGTCTTCAATAGCCGCTTTGTAAATTTTATCGGTCAGTTCACGCACGGAAGTCGACTTGAATTCGGCTTCTCCCACCGGTGAGTCCATGGTGAAATATTTGATTAAATCGAACTCCAGCTGTTTGTAATTCTCATTGTTTTTGGCTTCGTTTACAATGGCAGCCGAAGTGTCGTAAACCATGTTGGCAATGTCCACGTCCAAGCGTTCGCCGAACAAAGCGTTTTTCCTTCTTCGGTAAATCACTTCGCGTTGCTTGTTCATCACGTCGTCGTATTCCAGCAGTCGTTTACGCACACCGAAGTTGTTTTCTTCCACTTTTTTCTGGGCGCGTTCGATGGATTTGGAAATCATGGAATGCTGAATCATATCGCCTTCCTTGTGTCCCATT
This sequence comes from Bacteroidota bacterium, assembly GCA_023433225.1. GTDB lineage: Bacteria > Bacteroidota > Bacteroidia > Flavobacteriales > Weeksellaceae > Moheibacter. The sequence continues at coordinate 14,167 of JAEZDQ010000123.1, forward strand.
CTGTCCATGAGTTTGGAAATCCGTTCCGATCCGAATAAACGCATCAAATTGTCTTCCAAGGAAACAAAGAACAAGGAACTTCCCGGATCTCCCTGTCGGCCTGCCCGTCCGCGCAACTGTCTGTCCACGCGTCTGGAATCGTGGCGTTCGGTTCCTACGATGGCCAAACCGCCTGCTTCCTTTACTTCTTTGGTAATCTTGATGTCGGTACCCCGTCCTGCCATGTTCGTAGCGATGGTTACTACACCCGCTCGGCCTGCTTCGGTAACGATGTCGGCTTCTTTTTTGTGGAGTTTGGCGTTCAGAACATTGTGCTGTATTTTTCGCAATTGCAGTGCACGACTCAATAGTTCCGACATTTCTACATTGGTCGTCCCGACCAAAACCGGTCGTTTTTGGTTTTGGGAAAGATCTACTATTTCTTCGATAACCGCGTTGAATTTCTCGCGGTTTGTCTTATATACTTTGTCTTGTAAGTCTTTTCGCTGAATGGGTCGGTTGGTTGGGATTACCACCACATCGAGTTTGTAAATTTCCCAGAATTCGCCCGCTTCGGTCTCCGCAGTACCGGTCATACCCGCGAGTTTGTTGTACATCCGGAAATAATTCTGCAAAGTTACGGTCGCAAAAGTTTGGGTGGCGGCTTCGATTTTTACGTTTTCCTTTGCTTCAATGGCTTGGTGGAGACCGTCTGAATAGCGGCGTCCGTCCATGATACGTCCGGTTTGTTCATCTACGATTTTCACTTGGCCTTCCATGACCACATATTCGACGTCTTTCTCAAATAAAGTGTATGCTTTCAGCAATTGGGTCAGCGTGTGTATTCTTTCGGATTTGATGGAAAAGTCCCGGAAGAATTCTTCTTTGGCCAAATGTTCTTCTTCTTTGGGAAGATTTTTGGCTTCAATATTGGCCAATTCGGTTCCCACATCGGGCAGTACAAAGAAGTTGGCGTCTTCCATTCCTTGCGATAAATATTCAATCCCTTTATCGCTCAGATCGACTTGGTTGTTTTTTTCATCGATTACAAAATACAAATGCTGGTCAACTTCCGGCATTTCGCGGTTGTTGTCGGCAATGTAATGGGCTTCGGTCTTTTGCAATTGCGTTCGGACACCTTCTTGGCTGAGGAATTTAATCAAAGGTTTGTATTTGGGTAGTCCTCGGAAAACCTGGTACAGCTTGAATCCACCTTCTTTTTTATCTCCTGCTTCGAAACGTTTTTTGGCTTCGTTCAGGGTTTTGTTCAATTCTTCACGCTGGATGTTGAAGAGCTTTTCCACTTTGGGTTTCAGGGCATCAAATTCCTGTCTGTCACCTTGTGGAACCGGACCTGAAATGATCAAGGGTGTCCTTGCATCATCAACCAAAACGGAATCGACTTCATCGACAATTGCGAAATTCAATTCGCGCTGAACCAGACTTTCGGGGGAACTCGCCATGTTGTCACGCAGGTAATCGAATCCGAATTCGTTGTTGGTTCCGTAAACAATATCGGCTTTGTAAGCGTTTTTTCTTCCCACAGAATTGGGTTGATGGTTGTCGATGCAGTCCACCTTCAATCCGTGAAATTCAAAAATAGGAGCCATCCATGCCGAGTCACGTTTGGCCAAATAGTCGTTTACCGTTACCAAATGTACGCCGCGCCCGGTCAGGGCGTTCAGGTACATGGGTAGGGTAGCGACCAAGGTTTTTCCTTCACCGGTCTGCATTTCCGCAATTTTTCCTTGGTGCAAAGCCGTTCCCCCGATGAGCTGCACATCGTAATGAACCATGTCCCAAGTGACTTCTTTTCCGGCAGCATCCCATGAGTTTTTCCAAATAACTTTGTCTTCGCCCAAAACTTCCACATAAGATTTGGTCCCGGCGAGTTCCCTGTCATAGGGCGTTGCAGTTACTTCCATAGTGGGATTGCTTACAAATCTTTTTGCGGTTTCTTTTACGATGGCAAAGGCTTCGGGCAGAATTTCCAAAAGGGTTGATTCTTCAATTTCGTAAGCTTCTTTGTTGATTTTATCAATTTGTTCGTAAAGGGATTCTTTTTCGTCAAAATTTTCAATCGTTTCCGCTTGTTTTTTTAATTCTTCAATTTGATCCCTTTGGGCCTTGGTGGCTTCTTTCAGTTTTGATTTGAATTCTGCCGTTTTGGCTCGTAATCCGTCTAATGACAAAGAGCTGACAGATTTTTCAGCTTCGAGTGCCTTGTCGGCATATTTTTGTAATTCTTTTACGTCCTTTTGATTTTTATCGCCTAAAAATCCCTTCAATACTTTTTCAATAATGCTCATAATTCCTATTTTCACTTCCCACCACAGTCGCGGCCGGTATATGCCCAGACCTGCAAATATAGTTCAATTGCCGGGGTTTGATTTATTTTTAAATTAAAAAAAGCCCTTAATGGGGCTTTGGTTTTGTTTTAATATTCGTCTTCATTCCATAGGAAATCATCGTCTGTCGGATAGTCAGCCCAGATTTCTTCTATGCTTTCGTAAGAATCCCCTTCATCTTCGATGGATTGAAGGTTTTCGACCACTTCCAAAGGGGCTCCGGTACGGATGGCATAATCGATTAATTCATCTTTGGTAGCCGGCCAAGGGGCATCACTAAGGTAAGATGCCAATTCTAAAGTCCAATACATATTTTTATTATATTTAAGCAGGTAAATCCTAATTAATTAATTCATTCTTGCCTTCTTATAAGACGTTGATGCGGTATCAAAAAATCTGCCAAAATTTTGGTGTCAGGTTTCTGGTCTTATTTTTCTAATTTTGGGCAAATTTATTGAAAAAAATGACAAATAATATAACTAAATTATTTAATGTTAAATATCCGATTATTCAAGGCGGAATGATCTGGAACAGTGGCTGGAAACTCGCTTCGGCAGTTAGTAACCAAGGAGGGATCGGTTTGTTGGGAGCCGGCAGCATGTATCCCGATGTTTTGAAAGAGCACATCCGAAAATGCAAACAAGCCACTTCCAAACCATTTGGCGTAAACCTGCCGATGCTTTATCCCGACATAGAAACCCACATTCAAACCATTATAGAAGAAAAAATTCCAATTGTTTTTACTTCTGCCGGGAACCCGAAAACTTGGACTGAAACTTTGAAGAAAGAAGGAATTACCGTTGTACATGTGGTTAGCAGTGCCAAGTTTGCACTAAAAGCACAAGATGCCGGGGTAGACGCAGTTGTCGCGGAAGGTTTCGAAGCAGGCGGACATAATGGCAGGGAGGAGACGACGACTTTTTGTCTGATTCCCGATGTAAAACGAAAAATCCAAATCCCTTTGGTTGCTGCCGGCGGAATTGCGACTGGTAGGCAGATTGCGGCGGCGATGGTTTTGGGCGCAGACGGCGTACAAATCGGATCTCGTTTTGCGGCGACTTTTGAATCTTCAACACATGAATTATTCAAAAATGAAATTGTTGCTGCCGAAGAAGGGGCAACGGTACTGACTTTGAAAGAACTGGCTCCGGTACGATTGATTAAAAATGAATTTTACCAACAGGTTCAAAAAGCCTATGAAGAATGTGTTACAAAAGACGAACTAATAACTTTATTAGGG